>CAZMOQ010000041.1:0-8388 GCA_964568155.1 uncultured Clostridia bacterium
CTTGCAAAAAGTTGGTTACGCCGTATTCGTAACGAATTTTTTGCATTTCGGAAACGTATCTGGGCTTCCCGTAAATAAGATGAAACTCTTTACCCAACACGACGTTGGTTTTTTCCGAATTTATATTGTGAAAAAGCGTAAAACTTGAAAATCTCTTGCTTAAACTTTCGACCAAATAGTCGGCGCCCCTTAGTTTTTTGCTTGCGGTTACAGCGGTTATTATATAATTACCGTCCTGTCCCCTAGTTACTATATGCCTGAGTTCTCCGCCGCCCGTTTCTTCGTTATATCCCTTTATATCGAACTTTCTTACGTAATCGTTAAAAATATCTATAATATCCTTAGCCCATTCGGTAATGGGGCAATCGGGAGTTCTTATAACCCTATGCGAATTTTCGGCAAAGAACCCTATAACGGTTTCGCCGTTGACTTCCGCAACGGGCAGTTGCAATTTGTTTCTATAACCGTATTCTTTGGGGCTTCTTCTCGCAACGGGAACTTTAACGTCTATCCCCGCTATTTTATGAAAACAATCCTTTACGGTATTACTTTTCATTTTAAGTTGCGTGCTGTATCTGATATGTTGAAGTTGGCACCCGCCGCAACGGGTAAACAGCGGACATTTGGGTTTTACCCTTTCTTCCGCAGGAGTCATAACGTCGATAATCTTTGCAAACGCATATTTCTTTTTAACTTTTAATATTCTGTATTTTACTTTTTCGCCGACAAATGCGAACGGAATGAAAATGACGACGCCGTCTTGCTTAATAATGCCTTCCCCGTTTGCTCCAGTGTCGGTAACCACGCCGATAAGTTCGTCGTTTTTGTTAATCATCTGTACACCGGTTACCCTATTTTTTTATAATCCCACTAAGTAATTTGTTTACCGAAAATCTTGCAACGTAAACAAACCTGTCGTACACGGCAAAAAAAATCAATCCGAACACACCGTATGCGACTAAAAACATATAATAAATATTCTCAACGTCCGTTAAATCGAACGACTTGCCGAACATATCGAACGTATACTCGATAGGCATATGCATTACTGCGGTATAATACCAAAGTAAAAGGTAAGTGACCGCAACGCCCCAAACGAGTTTTATAAAAAACCACAATTTTTTATTTATCTTTTTTTCCGCAAATAAATTCATAACGGGCATCAACCCGAAAAATGCAAAATATGCCGGAAATACTATCGAAACGATATTAAACCCCGAAAACAAAAATCCTATAAATCCGCCTACAAGGTACGCCAAAAAGCACCCTAAACGGGAATCTTCGTACGAAGGTAAAATTACGAACACCGACGCTATAACTACGGCGATTAAATCGAAAAATTCTACATATGCGCCGAAAGTTAAAAATATAGCGACGAAAGCCGCAGATATCGCCGATAACGCTATAGCCCTGCTTTTCATCTTTAACGACAGTTACAGCAACAGTTTAAGCACAAATTCATACAACAAAGCGTGGTACAAAAATCCACGAAACCGCCGCCCATTTGAGTTTCCGAATCTCTAGTTTGCTCGCCGCTGAAATCGGCGTTACCCGATTTGAATTGCTTTTCGGTAAACTCTATTTTTTCCTTTAACTTTCTATACGCTTCGGAATATTTTGCGTTGCTAGGCTCCATATTCATAGAAATTTCAAGTTGCTTTTTGCTTTCGTTCGTCCAGTTCTTTTTATAAAAAATAACCGATTGCAAATAGTGCCATTCTGCGTTCCTATCGTTAAAATCGTCAAGTTTTTCTTGCGCAGCCGAAATATTGCCCGCTTTTATAAGGCTTTCTACTTCGGAAAAGTCGTACTCGTTTCTTTCTACGTCGATTTTTTGTTTGCGAACCGATTTTATTTCAGCGTACGCAGTTTCGACCTTAGTCAGTTGCTTAGCCGCCTCGTTTCCACGCTCGCCTTCCAAAAATCTTTCTTCCCTGTACTTATCCCTAAGCCTTTCGTAAGCCGCTTGAACTTCTTCGTCGGTTGCGTTTTCGCTTACTCCGAGTATTTTATAATTCTCTTTCATTTTTTCTCCTTCTTCTTTTTGCCTTCCATAACTTCCTTAGTTTTCAAAGACAACCCTCTAAATAAAATATTGTCTATTAAATCGTGATTAAACGAATATTCCAACTTTTTTGCGTCTACGGCGATAGACGAAAGTATCGTTCCGAACATATAACTTACTTCGCCGCCGTTTTTTTCCATAAGTTCGGTTTTACTTGCTATATCGGGATAAGATAAAACCAACGGATTGTAATTTTTCTTTTTTCTATCCTTATCGAAATCGTCGAGTGCGTCTATAAGGTATATCCACTTACCCAAATTATAGTTCAAATCTTGAATGGTTTCGTTATCCTTTTCGCCTAAAAGGCAAGAACCTATTTCCTTCATCATAACCGCAAAGCAGTCTGCGGAAATATCTACGCTTTCGCCCTTTTTATTTTCGTAATCGAGTAAATTTTTATAATTTCTTTTTACTATTTCGTCAATTTCAGGCGATTTTTTTACCGCCTTTTTATACGCTCTTTTGAAAAAAAGCCTTTTAAACCGCCCTTTGCCGTTATCCAAAACGTCGTCGTTCAACTTATGGTACGCCAAAATCACGTTAAGGCAAGCGATTTTATCCGTAAGGTCGTCCCTTTCCGCTATCTCGTGCGGTATGAAGGGGTGAACCAAACAACGCTTCTTTTTTATTACTACGTCTTTACCTGTAAGATTATGAAAAAACGCCGATAAAAAGGTTAAATCGTAATCGAGCGCAAGCCGACCGCACTGTCCGCAAGTTCCGCCTATGCCTTTACACAAACTGCAATACAAAGCCCTGTAAAGCACGGAATCTTTTATATAAAGGTTCGGAAAATCCGTTCTAACATACCCGAACATTACACTCTCACCTTAGGCACCAAACCAACCTTTTTATATACTTTACGCAAAGTTTTTTCGGCAATATAGGACGCTTGTTCTCCGCCTTTGGCAAGCACGCCGTCTATATATCCTTTATCTTTCAAAATCCTGTCTTTTTCGGTTTTAATGGGCTTTAACGCATCGGCAACCACTTCGCCTACCGCAGTTTTAAATTCGGCGTATCCCGAATTTTCAAATTGTTTAACGGTTTCGTCTATCGTTTTATTTGCGAAAAGCGAATAAATCGTAATAAGATTGCTTATTCCCTTTTTATCTTCGCTCATTATTATGCGGTTGTCGCTGTCGGTAACCGCCCTTTTGAATTTGCGAATTATAGTATCGGTATCGTCGTCCATAGAAATAAACGCATTTACGTTTTCGTCCGACTTACTCATCTTCTTTTCAGGGTCTTGCAAACTGAAAATTTTTGCGCCGACTTTACCTATATACGGTTCGGGCACTTTGAAAGTTTCGCTATAACGGTTGTTAAACCTGATAGCCAAATCCCTTGCAAGTTCCATATGTTGCTTTTGGTCGATACCGATAGGAACGACGTCCGCCTGATATAAAAGTATATCCGCCGCCATTAAAACGGGATAATCCATAAGCCCCATATTTATATTATCGGCGTGACTGCGGCTTTTATCCTTAAACTGCGTCATTCTTGAAAGTTCGCCGGGATAGGTAATCGTGTTTAATATCCACGCAAGTTCGGCGTGTTGATGTACGTGCGACTGCAAAAACAAAATCGACTTTTCGGGGTCTAAACCGCAAGCGATGTATAGTGCGATAAGTTCGTAAGTATTAGCCCTTAGTTTAGCGGGTTCTTGTTTTACGGTAAGCGTATGTAAATCGGCAAGCATATAAATACAATCGTATTCTTCTTGCATAACGCCGAAGTTTTTTATTGCACCCAAATAATTACCTATGGTAAGTATTCCGCTAGGCTGTATTCCGCTTAAAATAGTCTTTTTTTCGCCCATAGCCCCAAAAATCTCCTTAATTCCACTCAATTTATTTTATCACATACGCCCGAAAAAAACAATTAAATGAACCTTGAAAATACATTTTAAGGTTCATTTTTGTTTGTTTTTAGTTGTTTTTTACGGCAAATTCGTAAACAAGGTCTTTCAATTCTTCTTTGCTTGCCGTTTTGGTAAACCTTATAGGCAAACTTGCAAGCGTTTTTATTTGTTTAGGAACGGGCACCGCCGAAAGTTCTTCTATTTTATCGCAAGCAACGGTAGCGTTTTCAACAACTTCGCCCGTTACGGCTTTATATACGTCCACGGGAAATTTATACGGGCTGGCCGTAGCAAGCACGACTAAAGGATTTTCGAACTTTGTTTCCAAAACGTAATTTTCGGCAACGCCTTGCGCAACGGCGGTATGCGTATCCATAACATATCCGTAATCGCTGTAAAAACTCTCTATTACCTTAGAACACAATTCTTCGTCTACGCAGCCTGCGTAAAAAATCTTATTAAGATATTCCTTTTCACTTTCTTCTATATTATATTTACCGCAAGACGACAATTCCGCCATACGCTTAGCGGTTTTTTCGGCGTCCCTGCCGCTAATTTCAAAAATCAATCTTTCAAGATTACTTGAAACGAGTATATCCATCGACGGAGAAATGGTTTTATAAAACTTTCTTACAGCATCGTATTCGCCCGTCGTGAAAAATTCGGTCAAAACGTTGTTTTTGTTAGAAGCGCACACTAACTTGCCTATGGGAAGTCCCATTTTGCTTGCGTACCAACCTGCCAAAATATTGCCGAAGTTACCCGTAGGCACTGCAAAATCGACCCTATCCCCAAGCGAAATTTCGCCTGCGTTTACCATATCGAAATATGCCGAAAAATAATAAACTATTTGCGGGCATAATCTACCGAAGTTTATAGAGTTTGCACTTGAAAACATAACTCCTTCGTCTTTCAACTGCTTTTTGAATTCTTCGTCGGTAAATATGCGTTTAACCGCCGTTTGACAATCGTCGAAGTTGCCCTTAACGGCAACCACATTCACGTTTTCGCCGTCGGTGGTAGCCATTTGCAATTTTTGCATATCGGAAACGCCTGTGTCAGGGTAAAAAGTCATTATTTTTACGCCCTTATTATTTTTAAAGCCTTCCAAAGCGGCTTTACCCGTATCTCCGCTTGTTGCGACCAAAATCAAAATTTCGTCCTTGATGCCTATGTTGTCGCACCCCGTTCTTAAAAGATAGGGTAAAAGCGTAAGCGCAATATCCTTAAACGCAAGCGTAGGTCCGTGAAAAAGTTCCAAAACATAAAATTTATCGTCTAGTTTTACAAGAGGCGCAGGGTCCCCGTCAAACTTACCGTATGCGTTTTTACAAGCGTTGTAAAGTCCGTCGTAATCGTATTCTTCCAAAAATTGCGATAAAATAATCGCAGCCCTTTCCGCATAATCTGCATTAAGCAACTTATCGAATTTATCGGTAATATTCGGAAATGTTTCAGGAACGAAAAGACCGCCGTCCTCCGCTATACCCTTAACTATCGCTTCCGATGCGTTCTTTGCGAACGCTTTCCCTCTGGTACTTAAAAACTTCATAATATCAACTCTCCTAATAAAAAAATAGGGACGGAATTTCCCGTCCCTTTAATAATACTATAATTTGCGGTCAAAAAGCAAACTAATCAACGTACTTTTTCAAAAATTCAGGTAAATCAGCCTTTTCCGCACTGCAAGTGAACACAAAAGATACCGAAGAATTCTTTTCAAGCGTTTCAACCAAAGCGAAAAACGCTTCTAGTTCGCCAAGCGGCTTTTTAGTGATTCTTGCTATGCCGTCAACGTATATGTATTCGTTATCGTAATTTGCTGCGACAACGCCTTTAATAAATCCCATAAGCGCATCTTCCGTAACGACTTCGTATTCGGAAAGATTGATAAATCTTATTTGATTTTTAAGGTCGTACATATAACGATTTGTGTCCGTAATAAATACGACGTGGCCTTTCGCAGATTCAATCAAAGCGTTTGCTTCGTCGATAACGATTTTTGTTTTGCCTGTTCCTTTAGGTCCGTAAACGATTTTCATATAATTTCCTCCATAAGGGTTTTCTTTACTTATATATATGATATAACATTTTTAAATAAATTTCAAGGGGTTTTTAAAAATTTATTGTCCGATTAGCAATAATTTTTTATGGAACTTCTTATCGATAGCCATAATCATAGCGTCAAGCTCGTCGTCGCCCAGTACGCTGCACCTTCCGTCGGCGTATTGTTTATTGATAACTTCCTTAACTTTTTGCACGATAGGTTCGGTCTTACTTATCTTATGTTCTTCGGGCAAATCGTAGTACTCGTTTATCCAGTAAGCGATGCCTGCAAGCCCCGAAGCGTTGTTGATAGACACGTGCATCGGGCGGTTAAGTATCTTTTTGGTATCGAAAATATTGTAAATTTCTTCATCCTTTAACATACCGTCGGCGTGTATACCCGCTCTCGTTGCGTTAAAACTCTTGCCGACGAACGGCGTTCTGGGCGGAATAACGTAACCTATTTCCTTTTCGAAATATTCGCCGATTTCGGTAATTGCGGTAAAGTCCATACCGTCGTCCGTGCCCCTTAAGGAAGCGTATTCCATAGTCATCGCTTCGAGCGGACAGTTACCCGTTCTTTCGCCGATACCTAGTAGCGAACAGTTTACAGCCGAACAGCCGTAAAGCCAAGCGGTTGACGCATTGTTTACAACTTTATAGAAATCGTTATGCCCGTGCCATTCCAAAAGTTCGGAAGGTACGTCGGAATAATGGTTAAGACCGTAAATAATTCCCTGGACGCTTCTGGGAAGTGCCGCACCTGGATAAGTTACGCCGAAGCCCATCGTATCGCACGCACGGATTTTTATAGGGATTCCGCTTTCTTTAGACAAACGCATAAGTTCGGAAGCGAACGGAACTACGAAGCCGTAAAAATCCGCCCTTGTAATATCTTCGAAGTGGCATCTGGGTTTTACGCCTGCGTCCAAAGCGTCCTTTACTATACCCAAATATTTATCCAACGCTTGACGACGAGTAAGGTTCATTTTTTTGAAGATGTGATAATCCGAACAACTTACCAAAACGCCCGTTTCTTTAATATTCATTTCTTTTACAAGTTCGAAGTCTTTTTTGTTAGCCCTTATCCAACTGGTAACTTCGGGGAATTCAAGTCCTAATTCCATACAAGCCCTTGCCGCTTGCCTATCCTTTTCGGAATACAAAAAGAATTCCGATTGACGAATTATCCCCTTAGGACCGCCGAGTTTGGACATAAGTTTGAAAAGGGTTACTATTTGTTCTACCGTAAACGGCGAAGTCGATTGCTGACCGTCCCTAAACGTGGTATCCGTAATCCAAATATTTTCAGGCGTGTGCATAGGCACGTTTCTAAAGTTAAAAACTACTTTGGGAACCGAAGTATATTCGAACATATCCCTGAAAAGTTGTGGTTCTTTTACATCCTGTAATTCGTATTCGTAAATTTTTTCTTCGATAACATTTGTTTTCTTGTTATATTCTATCATAATATCACCTATTTAAGTTCGTTTATAAACGCTTCTAATCTATCAAGACCTTCTTTTATATCTTCAAGCGAAATCGCATAAGAAAGTCTTATCGAATCATCGTCGCCGAAAGCAATACCCGGGATAAGCGCAACGCCCCGCTTTAATACTGCGTTTGCAAACGACATAGAACCTTCTATTTTTTCGCCTTCGAAGGTTTTTCCGTAAAGAGCGGAGACGTCAACGAAAACGTAAAACGCACCTTTCGGTTCCACACATACTACGCCTTTGAAAGACTTTATCCTGTTATACATATAAGTTCTTCTTTCATCGAATGTCTTTATCATTTTTTCGATAAAATCTTCGCCGCCCGACAACGCTGCGACCGATGCGTATTGAGATATCGAACAAGCGTTACTTGTAGTATGGCTTTGCATACTGCCGATTGCCTTCGCTATGGTTTTCTCAGCGGCAAGGTAACCTATTCTCCAACCTGTCATAGAATACGTCTTGCTCATACCGTTTATAACTATGGTTTGCGCTTTTACCTTTTCGCTGTACGACGCTATCGAATAATGTTTTTCTCCGCCGTAAACTAATTTTTCGTAAATTTCGTCCGAAATAACGTATATGCCCGTTTCTTCCACGAACTTCGCAATTTCCTTAATTTCGTTTTCGCTATAAACTGCGCCCGTCGGGTTGTTCGGCGAATTGAATATCAAACACTTTGTTTTTGAAGTATACGCTTTTTTAAGGTCGGCGGCGGTAACTTTATAACCGCTGTCCTTGTTTGCGTCTATGAAAACGACCTTTCCGCCCGCAAGTTTTATAAGTTCGGGATAAGTAAGCCAGTAAGGCGAAGGTAAGAGCACTTCGTCACCTTCTTCAACCACTGCTGCGATAGCGTGGTAAAGCGAACTTTTTGCGCCCGACGATATAACGATATTATCAGGTTCGTAAGAAAG
>CAZMOQ010000042.1:0-8089 GCA_964568155.1 uncultured Clostridia bacterium
CTTCGGTATCCAAAACTAATACGTTTACGTTTTCGCCCGATGCGAGTACGTGATCCAATCCGCCGTAACCGATATCGTAAGCCCAGCCGTCGCCGCCGAATATCCAAATAGAAGGTTTAACCAAGCAGTCAACGTTTTCTCTAATATATCCGAGCCCTTCAGCGGTTTCGGTCTTTAACGCTTCTTTAACCATATCCGAAGCGATTCTTGATTTTTCAGCGTCTTCTTTATCGTTCAACCAAGCGGAGAAAGCAGCGTTCGTCTTTTCGTTTACGTTGTCGAAAGCGGCACGCATATCTTCTTCTATCTTCGCTCTACGAGCCTTCATAGCAAGGTTCATACCGTAACCGAATTCGGCGTTGTCTTCAAACAAACTGTTTGCCCAAGCGGGACCTCTGCCTTCCTTGTTCTTGGTGTAAGGACAAGTCGGTGCGGAGCCGCCGTATATCGAAGAACAACCCGTTGCGTTTGCAACAATCATTCTATCGCCGAAAAGTTGAGTTATAACTTTAACGTAAGGCGTTTCGCCGCAACCTGCGCAAGCGCCCGAGAATTCGAACAACGGTTTAGAGAATTGACTTCCTTTAACGGTGTTCTTATTGAACTTGGAAAGGTCAACTTCGGGGAGTTGTTCGGAGTAGTTGTAGTTAATAGTTTCGTTTTCAACGATATCCGCAAGGGGAACCATAGTGATTGCCTTTTCTTTTGCGATACATACGTTAGCGCAAACGCCGCAACCCATACAGTCAAGCGGTGAAACTTGCATTCTGTATTCGTAACCTGCAAGACCTGTCATAGGTTTGGTAATGTAAGAAGCAGGTTTGTCTGCGCCTACGGCGTTTACTGCAGGACGCAAGCAAGCGTGGGGGCAAACGAACGAGCATTGATTACATTGTATACATTTTTCAGCGTCCCAAAGGGGAACTTTAACGGCAACGCCTCTCTTTTCGAATTGAGTGGTACCCGTCGGAACCGTACCGTCGGCACTGAATTGACTGGAAGGTAATTTGTCGCCTTCCAAAACCAAGATAGGATGAACGGTGTTCTTGAAGTATTCGTTATCGGCAACCTTTGCAGCGGGAGCGCCTTCGGTCGTAGTAGCCCACGAAGCAGGGATTTCTATCTTAACGAGATTTGCTTCTGCGGATTCGATAGCGTTATAGTTCATTTGAACTACTGCGTCGCCCTTCTTAGCGAATGACTTGTAAGCCATCTTCTTCATATAATCCTGAGCGTCTTTATACGGCATAATGTTTTCGTTGATAAGGAAGAATGCCGATTGCAAAATAGTATTCGTCCTTCCGCCTAAGCCGAGTTTGCCTGCGATAGCGATAGCGTCGATAACGTAAAGTTCGGCGTTCTTTTTAGCAAGAGCGTTCTTTACGCTTGCAGGAAGATTCTTATCGAGTTCTTCAACGGTAGTCCAAGAAGCGTTCAAAAGGAATTTACCGTTTTGTTTAAGGTCGGTAACCATATCGTATCTGGTAACGTACGACGGGTTGTGGCAAGCGATGAAGTCCGCAGCGTCGATAAGGTACGAAGATTGAATGGGCGTATCGCCGAAACGCAAGTGAGAAACGGTTATGCCGCCGCTCTTTTTGGAATCGTAGAAGAAGTAACCTTGAACATATTTGTTCGTATGGTCGCCGATGATTTTAATAGTGTTCTTGTTTGCGCCGACCGTACCGTCCGAACCCAAACCGTAGAACTTACAACTTACCGTACCTGCAGGCGCAGCGTTGTATTGTTCGCTGTAATCTAGCGAAGTGTTGGTTAAGTCGTCGGTGATACCGATTGTAAAGTGGTTTTTCGGTTCAGCCTGTTCAAGATTCTTGTAAACTGCGTAAATCATAGAAGGATTGAATTCCTTAGAACCCAAACCGTATCTGCCGCCTACTACCTTGATATTTGTCATACCCTTTTCGAGTAAAGCCGAGCATACGTCAAGATACAAAGGTTCACCGAGAGAACCCGGTTCTTTAGTTCTATCAAGAACCGCAATCTTCTTAACGGTAGAAGGAATAGCCTTTACGAAAGCGTCGATTGCGAACGGTCTATATAAACGAACTTTAAGAACGCCGACTTTGTGACCTTCCGCATTCATCTTGTTGATTGTTTCTTCGATAGCGTCTGCGCCGCTGCCCATTATTATGGCGATGTTTTCAGCGTCGGGTGCGCCTACGTAGTCGAAAAGGTTGTATCTTCTACCCGTCAAAGCGTAAACCTTGTCCATCATTTCTTGAACGATAGCGGGGGTAGCGTTATAGTATTTGTTAGCGGTTTCTCTGTTTTGGAAATAGATATCCGCATTTTGCGCAGTACCTTTTTGAACGGGGTGTTCGGGGTTCAACGCTCTTTTTCTGAAATCTTCGATATCCTTCATATCAACCAAAGTTTTCATTTCGTCGTAATCGATAGCGTCGATTTTGCTTACTTCGTGACTGGTTCTGAAACCGTCGAAGAAGTGTAAGAAAGGAACTTTTGCCTTAAGGGTGGAAAGGTGCGCTACGAGAGCAAGGTCCATAACTTCTTGTACGGAGTTACTTGCAAGCATAGCAAAACCTGTTTGACGGCAAGCCATAACGTCGGAGTGGTCGCCGAAAATGTTAAGTGCGTGTGCTGCCAACGCTCTTGCGCTTACGTGGAAAACGGTAGGCATAAGTTCGCCCGAAATTTTATACATATTCGGAATCATCAAAAGCAAACCTTGGCTTGCAGTGTAAGTGGTGGTAAGCGCACCTGCCGCAAGAGAACCGTGTACGGCGCCTGCAGCGCCTGCTTCCGATTGCATTTCTGCAAGACGGAGTTTTTGACCGAACATATTAACTCTACCCGTTGCGGACCATTCGTCGGCAACTTCTGCCATAGGGGAAGACGGGGTTATAGGATATATAGCCGCAACTTCCGAAAAGGCGTAAGCAACGTGACTTGCGGCGGTATTGCCGTCAATCGTCATTTTTGTGCTCATTTATATAAACCTCCAAAAAATAAATTTATGTATGTGCTCGTAAAGAGACATTTTATCACAAATACATTATATTATTATATTTTAAAATAGTCAATGAAAAGGCGAGATTTTTTCAAAATTTAATTTTTTTATAAAAGCGTTTGTATATTTTTCAACAATGTGGTAAGATATACGAATAAAGGATTTTAGTTATGGAAGTTATAAAAGCGGAAAATTTATCATTTAAATATTCGGGCGCAAGCGAGTACGCTCTTAAAAACGTAAATATAAGCATAAAAAAAGGCGAGTTCGTTTCGATAATCGGTCATAACGGCAGCGGTAAATCCACCCTTGCCCGACTTTTTAACGGTCTTTTACAACCGACTTCGGGCAGTGTGACCGTCAACGGCATAGACGCTTCGGATAAAAACGGCGTTTTTGAAGTAAGAAAGACCGTAGGCGTGGTTTTCCAAAATCCCGACAATCAATTAGTTGCTTCTATCGTGGAAGACGACGTCGCTTTCGGTCCTGAAAACATAGGCTTACCGAGAGAAGAAATAGGTAACAGGATAGATTTTGCCCTTAACGCCGTAGGTATGCAGGATTTTAGAAAGTTTTCGCCGTCAAGGCTGTCGGGCGGACAAAAGCAAAGGGTTGCCATCGCAGGCGTGCTTGCCGTCAAACCGCAAGTGATAGTGCTTGACGAATCCACCGCTATGCTCGACCCAAAAGGGCGTAAAGAAGTTATGCAAGTCGTAAAAAAACTCAATAAGGAAAACGGCATAACGGTTATAAACGTAACGCATTATATGGACGAAGTTTGCGAAGCGGACAGAGTTATAGTATTAAACGACGGGCAAGCGGTAATGCAAGGTTCGCCCGAAGAAATATTTTCAAAAAAGCAAGAGTTGGAAGGCTATAATTTAGACGTACCCGTTCCCACCGAGATAGCGGAAATTCTTAAAAGAAAAGGTTTTGAAATAACCGAAGAAATTTATACTAAGGAAGATTTAAGCGAGGTTTTATGCGAATCGTTACCGAAAATTTAAGTTATATATACAGCGCAGGCTCGAAGTTTGCCGTAAAAGCACTCGATAACGTTTCCCTTACTATCGAAGAAGGGGAATTTTTCGGCATAATCGGGCATACGGGCAGCGGAAAATCTACATTTATTCAACATCTTAACGGGCTTATTCGTCCTGCTAAGAACAGCGGAAAGGTTTTTGTCGGGGATTACGATTTAACCGATAAAAAGTGCGATACCAAAGCGTTGCGCTCTAAAGTCGGTATGGTTTTTCAATACCCTGAATATCAACTTTTTGCCGAAACGGTAAAAGACGACGTTGCTTTCGGACTTAAAAATTCGGGAAATTATACCGAAAGCGAGATTGAAGAAAAAGTAAAAGAAGCGGTTACTACCGTCGGGCTTAATTATGAAGAAATAAAAGACAAATCCCCCTTCGATTTATCGGGCGGACAAAAACGCAGGGTTGCGATAGCAGGGGTTATCGTTACCAAACCCGAAGTTTTGGTTTTGGACGAACCCGTCGCAGGGCTGGACCCGAAAGGCAAGAAAGAGTTTTTCGATTTATTGCATAAATTGCACGGAAGTTTCGTAAAAACGGTAATAATCGTTTCGCACGATATGGATAACGTTGCCGAACATTGCAGTAAAATAGCGATTTTCGATAGGGGTAAACTTTATAAAACCGCAACGCCTGCCGAGATTTTTACTAATATAGAAGAACTCGAAAGGCTGGGGTTGGACGTTCCTGTTACGGGGTATTTGTGGGCACAACTCGCAAAACAAGGAATAAAGTTGGATACAAATTTTACCATAGAAGATTTCACTGAAAAAATAATAAAATATAAGGACGGGAAGAAATGAAGGACGTAACTTTCGGGCAATATTATCCCGTCGAATCTTTCGTTCACAAAATGGACGCAAGAACGAAGATAATACTTGCGATAGCCTATATAGTAGGCGTGTTTTTAATAAAAGAATTTCATTTTTACGGTTTCTTGGCGGCGTTTGTTTTTTTAGTGATTACTACCGCTTTTTCCAGAGTACCGTTTTTTAAAGTGTTAAAAAGTATTAAAGCGATATTGTTTTTTATAATATTTTCGGCTGTATTGCAAATATTTTTTAACGCCGAAGGCAATACGGTTTTTGAATGGGAATTTATAAAAATCACGGATATCGGACTTATGAAGGCGGCTTTTATAACGCTTAGGATAACGCTTGTAGTTATGGGTTCGGCATTGCTTACTTTAACCACCACGCCCGTAGAAATTGCGGACGGCGTAGAAAGTTTGTTATATCCGCTAAAATGGATAAAATTCCCCGTGCACGAATTCGCACTTATAATGAGCATTGCGCTTAGATTTATCCCCACACTTATGGACGAAACGGATAGAATTATCAAGGCGCAAAAGGCAAGGGGTGCGGATTTTGAAAGCGGTAATATCATAAAAAGGGTAAAGGCTTTAATCCCCGTGCTTATACCTTTGCTTATAAGTTCGTTCAGGCGTGCGGACGAATTAGGCGACGCTATGGACGCCCGTTGTTATTCGGGTAGTAAGGGTAGAACCAAGTATAAAAAAGCGCATTTTACGCTTAGGGACGTCGTCGGTACGATTTTTACCGCAGGTCTTATCGTCGGCATAATTTTTTTGAACGGTGTGTAAAATGGTAGTAAAATTAGTGGTGGAATACGATGGTACGAATTATTGCGGTTGGCAGGTACAGCCCAACGGGGTTACCGTTCAAGAAAAAATACAAACTGCGCTTAAAAAACTTACGGGGCAGGATATAACCGTAACGGGTAGCGGAAGGACGGATTCGGGCGTTCACGCCGAAGGGCAGGTCGCTAGTTTTAAGATAGAAAATTCTTCGATACCTGCGGAAAGATTTTCGTATGCGTTAAACACTTGTTTGCCTGCGGATATAAGGGTGCTTGCTTCTTCTTGCGAAGCCGAAGATTTTAACGCAAGATTTTCCGCAAAAAGAAAAACTTACCGCTATAAAACCTACGTATCCGACGTTTGCAAACCGCTTAAGGAAAGGTACGCTTACAGGATAGACGAAGTCGACGTCGAAAAAATGCGTCAGGCGGCGGAGTTGTTGGTTGGTGAAAAAGACTTCAAATGTTTTTGTGCGGCGGATACCGCCGTTAAAGATACAATTCGAACGATTTATTCGCTTACCGTAGAAAAAAACGGCTATGACTTATACATAACCGTTTGCGGCAACGGGTTTCTATATAATATGGTAAGAATTATCGCAGGCACGCTTTTGTCGGTCGGGGAAGGTAAGTTGAGCGTAAAAGACGTGGAAAAAATATTAAACGGCAAAAATCGTGCTTTTGCAGGCAGAACTTTGCCTGCGAAAGGGCTTACTTTATTATCGGTCGAGTATAAATAGATTTCAATATGTTGTGTTGTTTTTAAAAACGGCAACAAAATGTATAATTATTTTAAAAATCGTCAAAAATGCTTGACATTATCGGGTTAAAATTATAAAATAGATTAGCGTTTATAAGGAAAAGTTTGATAAAAGTAGGATTAGCCCCCCGAAATTTTTCTTCGTGTGAAAAAACAAACTTTTTACGAAATAGATAAAAAACAAGGAGAATTGACTATGAAAACCTATATGGCAAAAGCCGAAACGGTTGAAAGAAAATGGTATGTAGTCGACGCTGAAGGAATGCCTTTAGGAAGGCTTGCTTCGCAAGTAGCAGCGATTCTTCGTGGGAAGAATAAGCCTACTTTCACACCAAACGTTGACACAGGGGACTTCGTAATAGTAGTAAATTGCGACAAAGTAGTTCTTACGGGTAAGAAGTTAGAAGACAAACTTTATAGATATCATACCGGTCACGTCGGCGGTTTAAAAACCATTACTTACAAAAAATTACTTGAAAACAAAGCGGACGTTGCCGTTTACGAAGCAGTTAAAGGTATGCTTCCCAAGAACAGCATCGGTAGAAAAATGATTAAGAAACTTAAAGTTTACAGAGGTCCTGAGCATAATAATGCGGCTCAGAAACCCGAACCGTTAAAACTTGATAAATAAGAGGTAATAAAATGGCAAAGACATCGGCAAAGAAGAAAATCCAGTACTGGGGTACGGGAAGAAGAAAAAAAGCGATTGCTCGTGTTCGTCTTATACCCGGCGGTACGGGCGCAATCGTAATCAATAATAAATCGCTTGACGAATATTTTTCGTTGGATACGATGAAATATATAGTTCGTCAACCTCTCGCTTTAACCGATACGCTTACTAAATACGACGTATTCGTAAACGTATGCGGCGGCGGTTATACGGGGCAAGCAGGCGCAATCAGACACGGCGTTGCAAGAGCGCTTATCGTGGCTGAACCTGAACTCCGTTCGGCTGTTAAGAAGGAAGGCTTCTTAACGAGAGATTCGAGAATGAAGGAAAGAAAGAAGTACGGCTTAAAGAAAGCACGTCGTGCACCGCAGTTCTCAAAGAGATAATACGAAATTCAACGAAAAGTCCCGAAAACAACGTTTTTCGGGCTTTTTTATTGCAAAAACGGCGGTTTTTCGCACTTTTGTATTTGCCTAAAATTAGTTTTGGTGTCCGTTGTATTAAAAAAACGATAAGATTTTGCGTCTTATCGTCTTTTTTTACTTAATAAGTAGAAATACAACAAATTGTTGCAATTTTTTATTGAAAGTGATATAATACTCTCGCACTACAATTTAATATTTCTAAAACAGCATACTCTTGGTAAAAGCGTAGGCTTTGTTCTGTCATATCTGTTTTAGAATGAATTGTAGTGCAACAATAAGCGGAGCCACGTTTTTCGGTGCGTGGGTTCGCCTACGCACTTTTTGTTTTAAGGAGGATTATAATTTTTTTTAGGAGGATTACATATGTTTATTATTTTAATATTGCTTTGTGACAATAGTTCCGCTATCGTGGATAGATATGGGGAAAATGTATTTATTGTTTCAGTATTGCTTTGTGTCGCAATTCTCATTATTCCTGCTTTGTTTTGTCTAATTGAAGTTTCTCGTCAGGGACGGTCGAAATTCGGATGGTTTTTGTTAGGTTTTTTCTTTAGCTTTAATGCTTTTATTGCGCTCAAGTTGGCTGAAGTAGCGGAAAATGAA
>CAZMOQ010000043.1:0-8059 GCA_964568155.1 uncultured Clostridia bacterium
AGGAACAAGCAGCGAAAGCATAGAAAGGGCTGAAGATAGGGAATTGTTTAAGGAAATGTGTCAATCCATAGGCGAACCGACTATACCTTCCGAAATCACTTATAATATAGACGAAGCGAAAAAGGCAGCCGAAAAAATCGGTTACCCCGTCGTTTTAAGACCTGCGTTCACGCTCGGCGGTACGGGCGGCGGCTTTGCCGAAAACGAGAAAGAACTTTTGGAAATAGGCATAAACGCATTTAAACTTTCGCCTGTTCACCAAGTTCTTATCGAAAAGAGCGTAAAGGGTTATAAAGAAATAGAGTTTGAAGTTATGCGTGACGCCGAAGACAACGCCATAACCATTTGCGGTATGGAAAACGTTGACCCCGTCGGCGTACATACGGGCGACAGTATCGTAGTTGCACCGATAATGTCTTTATCCCAAAAAGATATGAAGATGCTTAACGACAGCGCAATTAAAATAATAAAGGAATTAAAAATAGAAGGCGGATGCAACGTTCAGTTTGCGTTGAATCCTACTTCTAGCGAATATTATCTTATAGAAGTAAATCCGAGAGTTTCCCGTTCGTCGGCGTTGGCTTCGAAGGCAAGCGGATATCCCATAGCAAGGGTTACGGCTAAAGTCGCAGTTGGTATGCTGCTTAAAGATATTCCGTTAGCGAACGCAAACGCTTCGATAGAACCTTCTTTAGATTACGTCGTTGCAAAATTCCCGAGATTCCCGTTCGATAAATTCACTTCGGCGCCTAACACTTTGGGCACGCAAATGAAGGCTACGGGCGAAGTTATGGGCATAGGTTCTAATTTGGAAGAATGTATGTTAAAGTCCGTTCGTTCGCTTGAGATAGGCGTTTGCCACTTGCATATGCCTAAGTTCGATAATATGAGCGAAGAAGAACTTCTAAATTATGTATCGGTATTTAAGTCGGACAACGTGTTCGCCGTAACCGAATTGTTGCGTAGAAACGTAAGTATTGAAAAAATTTACGAAGTAACTAAAATTACGCCGTTGTTTTTGGAATCTTTTAAGCGCATAACCGAAGTCGAAAAAATTCTTAAAGATAAAAAGAACGACGTAGCCGCATTAAAAGCAGCGAAAATTTTAGGTTTTGCAGATAAATATATAGCAAAACTTTGGGGCGTAAACGAAATCGACGTTTATTCGTTGCGTAAAAAGAACGGCATAGTTCCCGTTTATAGAATGGTCGATACTTTGCACACGGGGGCATATATACCGTACTTCTATTCTTCGTATACGGGTAAAAACGATTCCGTTTTATCTAACAGGAAAAAGACCGTCGTTTTAGGCGCAGGACCTATAAGAATAGGGCAAGGCGTTGAGTTCGATTATTCAAGCGTTCACGCCGTATCGACGATAAAAAAAGCAGGGTATGAATCTATTATAATCAACAACAACCCCGAAACCGTTTCAACCGATTATACTACGGCGGATAAACTTTATTTTGAACCGTTAACCCCCGAAGACGTAGTCGAAATTATAGAATTTGAAAATCCCGACGGCGTTATAGCGTCGCTTGGCGGACAAACTGCAATAAATCTTGCAGCGCCGCTAGAAAGCCGTGGCGTAAAAATTATCGGCACGGACTGCGACGCAATAGACAAGGCTGAAAATAGGGACAGGTTTGAAAAGATACTTGAAGAACTTAATATACCGCAACCGCAAGGCAAAGCGGTAACTAATATAGAAGACGGCGTAAAAACTGCCGAAGAAATAGGCTATCCCGTACTTGTAAGACCTAGTTTCGTTTTAGGCGGTAGGGCTATGCAAATAGTTGCCAACGAAGAACAAATTCGTCATTACCTTAAAACTGCGGTTGAAATCGACGAAGATAAACCCGTTTTGGTCGATAAATATATAGTAGGTAAGGAACTCGAAGTAGACGCCGTTTGCGACGGAAAGGACGTTTTTGTTCCCGGTATAATGGAACTCGTTGAAAAAACGGGTATTCATTCGGGGGACAGCATAAGCGTTTATCCTACGTTCTCGGTAAGCGAAAAAGTTAAAAAGACTATTTTGGAATACACCTATAAATTAGGTATCGGCATAGGCATAATCGGTCTATACAATATTCAGTTCATAGTCGATAAAGACGAAAACGTTTATATTATAGAAGTAAACCCCCGTTCGTCAAGAACCGTTCCTTTCCTTTCGAAATCGTCGGGGTATAATATCGCAGATATCGGTACGCTTGTAATTTTGGGACATAGCCTTAAAGAACAAGGCATAATAACCATATATCCCGAAGAAAAGAAAAAGTGGTACGTAAAAGCGCCTGCATTCTCGTTCTCTAAGATTAGCGGACTTGACGCTTACCTTTCACCTGAAATGAAGTCAACGGGCGAGGCTATAGGTTACGATAAAAAACTTAACCGTGCGTTATATAAAGCGTTGCAGGCAAGCGGAATGAATATGGCAAACTATGGCACCGTTTTGGTTACCGTATGCGATAAGGATAAAGAAGAAGCCCTTCCGCTTATAAGAAGGTTCTATAACTTAGGCTTTAATATCGAAGCGACCGCAGGTACCGCTAAGTTCTTGAAAGAACACGGTATCCGTACGAGAGTGAAGGGTAAGATAAGCGAAGGTAAAACGGATATATTAGATTCAATAAGAAACGGTTACGTAAACTACGTTATAAATACAAGAGATATGGGTTCGTTCAGACAACAATCGGACGGATATATGATTCGCCGTCTTGCCGTTGAAAATAACGTTACTATGTTTACGGCGCTGGATACCGTAAGAGTTTTATTGAACGTGTTGGAAGAAATTACGATAAATATTTCTACTATAGATTCGGAGTAAGCAATGTATAAAAACGACGTTTATGAGATAATTTCAAACGAAAAAATAGCACCGTCCGTTTACGAACTTAAACTTTCGGGAGATACGCAGTTTATAACTGCGCCCGGTCAATTCGTAAATATAAAAATCGACGGGTTGTTCTTGCGCCGCCCGATTTCCGTATGCAACGTTGAAAACGATATAATAACGCTTATATACAAAGTCGTCGGAAAGGGTACTGAAAAACTTTCGACGATGCGTAGCGGTAAGTTGGATTTGCTTACGGGCTTAGGCAACGGCTTTAACGTATCGGCAAGCGGACAAAACCCCTTGTTGATAGGCGGCGGAGTGGGCGTTCCGCCTATGTACTTGCTTGCAAAAACGCTTATCAAGCAAGATAAAAACGTTTCGGTAATTTTAGGCTTTAATACTAAAAGCGAAGTGTTTTACGAAGATGAATTTAAGCGTTTAGGTGCAAATGTCATAGTAACGACCGTTGACGGCAGTTACGGCTTAAAAGGCTTTGTTACGGCAGGTATTAAAGACTGTTCGTATTTTTACGCTTGCGGTCCCGAACCTATGTTGAAAGCGGTGTATAATGCGATTGACTGCGACGGCGAACTTTCCTTCGAAGAAAGAATGGGCTGCGGCTTCGGAGCGTGTATGGGTTGCAGTTGTAAAACGAAATACGGTAATAAACGCATTTGTAAGGACGGTCCCGTTCTTAAAAAGGGGGAAATAATATGGTAGAAACTTCGGTTAATCTTGCAGGATTAAAACTCGATAACCCCGTAATTCCGGCAAGCGGTACTTTTGGGTTCGGATATGAATTTGCGGAATTTTACGATATAAATATACTTGGCAGTATCGCTTTAAAAGGCACTACTAAGGAACCCCGTTTCGGCAATCCCACGCCGAGAATCGCAGAATGTACTGAAGGTCTTATAAACAGCGTAGGACTTCAAAATCCCGGCGTGGATAAAGTAATATCGGAAGAACTGGTAAAATTAAAAAAAGTTTTCAATAAAAAGGCTATAGCCAACGTCGGCGGCTTTTCGCTTGAAGAATACGTTTATACCGCTCAAAAATTCGATATGGACGATTGTATAGGTTTAATAGAAATCAACGTCAGTTGCCCAAACGTGCACAACGGCGGAATGAGTTTCGGTACCGACCCGAAGAATGTTTATGAAGTTACTAAGGCTGTTAAAAAAGTTACCGATAAGCCCGTGTTTGTAAAACTTACGCCGAACGTTACCGATATAACGGAAACGGCAAAGGCGGCGGAAAGCGGCGGTGCGGACGGCGTTGCGCTTATAAATACGTTGCTTGGTATGCGTATAAACTTAAAAAACAAAAAGCCCGTTATAGCAAACGTAAAAGGCGGCTTTTCGGGTAGGGCGGTTTTTCCCGTTGCGTTAAGAATGGTTTACGACGTTTATAAAGCCGTCAAAATTCCTATTATCGGCATCGGTGGCGTTGCTACGGCTGAGGACGTTATAGAAATGATGCTTGCAGGCGCAACGGCGGTCGAAGTCGGCGCCGAAAATTTAGTAAATCCTTACGCTTGTAAGGATATTATAGAAAATTTGCCGATAGTTATGGAAAAATATAAAATAGAAAAACTTGAAAATATAATAGGAGATGCACATAAATGAAGGACGTTATAATTGCGCTTGATTTTAAGAACGGACAAGAAACGCTTGAGTTTCTTTCAAAATTCACCGACGAAAAACCTTACGTAAAAATAGGTATGGAACTTTTTTATGCGGAAGGTCCGCAAATCGTTAGGGAAATCAAAAAAAGGGGACATAAAATATTTTTAGACCTTAAACTTCACGACATACCTAATACCGTTATGAAGGCAATGAGTGTTTTGAGTAATCTTGACGTCGATATGACTAACCTTCACGCAAGCGGAACTTGCGCAATGATGGAAGCGGCTGTAAAAGGGCTTACACGTCCCGACGGTACCAGACCTTTGCTTATAGCGGTAACGCAATTAACCAGCACATCCGAAGAATCCATGAAGCAAGATTTGCTTATAAATTCGCCTATAAAAGAAGTCGTTGGCCATTATGCGGAAAACGCTGCAAAGTCGGGTTTGGACGGCGTGGTTTGCAGTCCGTTAGAATCCCCCGAAGTGCACGAAAGGTGCGGTGAAAACTTTATTACGGTAACGCCTGGCGTAAGGTTCGCTGGTGGCGAAATAGGCGACCAAAAGCGTGTTACTACGCCCGAAAAAGCAAGAGAACTCGGTTCGGATTATATAGTTATGGGTAGACCTATAACTGCCGCCGACGACCCCGTTGCCGCATACAAACGTGCGGTTAAAGAATTTTTAGGTAAATAAGGAGAAATATAAAATGAAAAAGAAGATTGCAGAAGGTTTACTTTCGATAGGCGCAGTATTTTTACGTCCCGACCAACCGTTTACTTGGGCAAGCGGAATCAAAAGTCCGATTTATTGCGACAACCGTTTAACTTTGACCGCTCCCGAAGTCAGGACTTGCGTAGAAGAAGGCTTGGTTAAACTTATTAAAGAAAATTATCCTGAAGTCGAAGTCCTTATGGGGACAAGCACTGCAGGTATAGCGCACGCCGCTATTTGCGGTCATCTTACGGGGCTTCCTATGGGGTACGTAAGAAGCGGTGCAAAAGACCACGGTAGAACTAATCAAATAGAAGGCAAACTTGAAAAAGGACAAAAAGTTGTCGTTGTCGAGGACTTAATTTCAACGGGCGGCAGTGTTATCGAAGTAGTTGAAGCCCTGCGTAACGCAGGTGCAAACGTTTTGGGCGTAGTAAGTATTTTTACTTACGGAATGAAAAAAGGGCTTGAACGACTTGCCGAAGCCAACGTTAAAAACGTAAGTTTGTGCGATTTGGATACGCTTGTAGTTGTCGCTGCCGAAAAAGGATATATAAAAGAAAACGACGTTGCAAGGCTTATTGCGTTCAGAAATAATCCGTCGGACGAAAGTTGGATAGGTAAGTAATATGAGAAATTTGCTCGATATAGTTGATTTATCGACTGACGAAATAGATAAACTTATAAGCGTTGCGACCGATATTGCGGAAAATCCCGATAAATATTCTAACGTATGCAAAGGCAAAAAGTTGGCAACCTTGTTTTTTGAACCCAGTACCCGTACGAGAATGAGTTTCGAATCCGCAATGCTCGAACTTGGCGGAAACGTAATCAGTTGTTCAGATATGAAGTCAAGTTCGGCGGCTAAAGGCGAATGTCTTAGGGATACCGTAAGGGTGGTCGGTAATTACGTCGATATAATCGCAATGCGTCATCCGTATGAAGGCGCTGCATATGTCGCTTCTACGAAATCTCCCGTACCGATTATAAACGCAGGCGACGGCGGACATTGCCACCCGACGCAGACGCTTGCTGACCTGTTGACTATTCATAGGGAATTAGGTAGATTAAACGACTTAACCGTAGGCTTATGCGGGGATTTAAAATACGGTAGAACGGTTCACTCGCTTATAAACGCAATGGTTAGGTATAAAAACGTAAAATTCGTTTTAATATCTCCAAGTGAGTTGCGTTTGCCCGAATACGTTAAGCGCACGCTTGAAAACAGTAAATGCAAATATGAAGAAATAAGCAGTTTGGAAGAAGCGTTGCCGCTTCTTGATATTCTTTATATGACAAGAGTACAAAGGGAGCGTTTCGAAGATATAAACGAATACGAAAAGGTTAAAGATTGTTATGTTTTAACTGCGGAACACCTTAAATTTGCAAAGAAAAAAATGGCAATACTTCATCCGTTGCCGAGAGTAAACGAAATTTCGCAAGCAGTTGACGATGACGCAAGAGCGGCTTATTTCCGTCAAACGATGAACGGTAAACTGATGCGTATGGCGTTGATTATGAAACTTTTAAGCGAAAACGACATAGTAACTACTAAAAACGAAGAAATTATTATGAGCGAAAAATGTTCCAACAAAAAGTGCGTTTCGCATTTAGAACCCGAACTTGAAAGCAGTTACGTAAAAACAGCCGACGGCAATTATAAGTGTTTGTATTGCGAAACTTTATTAAAAAGGGAGAAATAATATAATGAAAACGGAAAATTTTGAGTTTAACGGATATGAAGCGACGGTAATAATCCCTGATAATCCCAACGGGGAATGGATATGGAAAACGGAATTTTTATACGCTTTCGATAAATCCGAAGTCTCTTTGTGCGAAACGGGATATACTAGAGTTTATTATCAAATAAGCGATATGTACGGTAGTTTTAAAGCGGTAAGACTTATGCGCAAGTTTCACGATTTCGTAGTTAAAAAATATAATCTAAACGAAAAAGCGCATTTGTTCGGTTTTAGTCGGGGCGGTTTGTACGCTTTTAATTACGCATTGTTTTATCCTGATAAGGTTAAGTCGGTGTACTTAGACGCACCCGTTTTAGATTTAAAAAGTTGGCCGCCTGCAGGCACCGTAGGATACGAGCAAATGATTAAAGAATATTCTTTAGATGATGAAACGTTAAAAGATTTCGACGGTATACCTTTGGCTAATTTAAAAGAATATTTTTCATATAAAATTCCTACATTGCTTATTGCAGGCGCTGCGGATAAAACCGTGCCTTATTTTGAAAACGGAAAAATAATGGTGGATTACGCTTTGAAAAACAATGAGAATTTCAAATATATCGTAAAAGAAAATTGCGACCATCATCCGCACTCGCTTGACGATGTTAAGCCTATAATAGATTTTATAGAAAACGTTTGATTGTTACTAAAACAGTAAACTGAAAGCCATTGAAAATGATGTGAACTCAAAAGATTAGTGCGGAAGTGAAAAACTTTAGTAGGTTCATTTGTGAGCCTTTTTGAGAAATATAAATATTTAATTCGTTTTGATGCAAATTATAAGGGGGTGTATTTAAAGATGAAAACTGTTATAAAAAAGAGTTATACGCATAATTACAATGTTAATGTACATATTTGGTTCGATAAATTATCTACTGAACATGGTCATGAATATTATGAATTTGCTATTTGTAACAATGGTGAGATTATTCATAATTTGAATGATGAGCCGCCAATGAAACTTAAGAAAAAACAGGCATTTTTTATTACGCCGAACGATAGACATTCTATTGAATCGCTTACGGGGGCCACACATATAAATATTGCATTTATACCTGAATTATTTATTGAATTGTGTAAATATTTTCAACTTTCAAATAAATCTGATATTTTTAAAAATTGTACAATACTTTTAAC
>CAZMOQ010000044.1:0-5867 GCA_964568155.1 uncultured Clostridia bacterium
GACAAGAAACGCAAAGAGATTCTTCGTTTGCTTCGCAAACTTCAGAATGACAGGAGAGAAAGAAGATTCTTCGTTCGCCATTGCGAACTCAGAATGACAATAGTTCTATTGAAGTATCTAAAAAACTAAGGTAAAATAATTTGCTTTACTAATTTTATCATTTGTGGTAAAATAATAACAAGGTACGTTATGGAAACTATTCAATTTAAAGATTTAGAAATATTACTTGAAAGAAAAAAAATTCAAAATTTGAATTTGCGTATAAAACCTAACGGGAAAATTTGCGTAAGCGCACCGTACTATATTCCTATGCCTATCATAATGGACTTCGTTTCGGAAAAATACGAGTGGGTAAAAAGTAAACTTCAAAATCACAAAAAATTTAACGATTACAGATTCGTTGTCGACGACAGTATAACTTTGTTCGGCAAAACTTACCCGTTTAAAAAAGTAGTAGGGAATAAAAACGGTATGACGCTTGATGATGATATTGTGTTAACCGTAAAGGAAACCGCCGACGAAAATAAAGTTTTGGAAAAATTTCTAAAAGAAATATTGATGACCGTCGTCGTGAACGAATTATTGCCAGAAAGGTCACGCAAAACGGGGTTAAATCCGTCGAAAATTGCGATTAGGGATATGAAAACTCGTTGGGGCAGTTGTAATATACAAACTAAAAAAATTACTTTGAGTTTGCAGTTGGTAAAAAAGCCGATGATGTGTATAGATTACGTTTTAACGCACGAGTTGGGGCATTTGGTAAACAGGTATCACGATGCAAGATTTTATAATTATATGGATAACAACTATCCTAACTGGCAAATCGTAAAAAAACTGCTAAACGGTCAATTAGAGTGGAATTATGAGTAAAAAAGTTAAACTGGGTAATTTAATAATAGGCGGCGGAAATCGCATAACCGTTCAAAGTATGACGACCACACGCCCTAGCGACGTAACCGCTACCGTTCGACAAATAAACGAATTAGAACTTGCCGGTTGCGATATCGTCAGGTTTTGCGTAAGGGAAGAATCGGACGCACTTGCGATAAAAGAAATTAAAAAGCAAACCAAAATTCCGCTTGTCGCAGATATACATTTCGATTATAAACTTGCGCTTAAATCCATAGATAGCGGCGTAGATAAAATAAGAATCAATCCCGGGAACATCGGTTGCGAAAATAACGTTAAGGAAGTCGCTTTGGCTTTGAAACGCAACGGTATTCCCGTAAGAGTGGGCGCAAATACAGGCAGTATAGAAAAAGAATTTTTATCCAAATACGGTAAAAGCGAAATTTCGCTTGGCGAAAGCGCACTTAAAAGCGCATCGATTTTGGAAAAATACGGGGTGGAAGATATCGTTCTTTCCGTTAAGGCTTCCGACGTAAATCTTATGATAAAATCTTATAAGTACGTAGCCGAAAGGTGCGATTACCCTTTGCACTTAGGTGTTACCGAAGCAGGCACGCTTAAAAACGGAATTATAAAGAACAGCGTGGGTATAGGCTCGTTGCTTGCCGACGGCATAGGCGATACGATAAGGGTTTCTCTTTCTGCACCGCCCGTTGAAGAAGTTTACGCAGGCAAAGGCATTTTGCGTGCTTTGGGACTTGAAAAAAATTACGCCGAAATAATCGCTTGCCCTACTTGCGGCAGGTGCGACTGGGATTGTATGTCTTTTGCCGAAAAAGTAGAAAAATTCACCGCAAACGTAAATAAACGCATAAAAATAGCGGTTATGGGGTGCGTTGTGAACGGACCGGGCGAAGCCGCCGATGCCGATATAGGCATTGCGGGCGGAAAAGATTGTTGCCTTATTTTTAAAAAAGGTAAGCCTTATAAAAAGGTTAAACTTGACGAAGTTGAAAAAGAGTTTTTCAAGGAGATAGAAGATTGCTTAAAATAGACGGGGTAAAGGCTTTTAACGAAAACGTCCGTTTGATAGACGAAAGCGTTAAACGCATAAAACTTTGCGGAATAGAAATCGAACGGGAAAGTAAAGGTATAATTTACAGTTTCGTGTGCGATAAAACCGTGTCCGACGAAGTTAAACAAAAAATAGTGGACCATTGTTGCGAGATAACGCCCGTTAATTTTCGTTCGGTGGAAGCAAGGTTTACAAAAATCGTTGCCGATACCGAACTCGTTTGCCTTAACGTATACAATTATTTGAAAAACAATTATCCGTCGCTATTATTAGATTTTTCTTTGAAAGATATTTCCGCTATGGATTTGAACGGTAGTTTTAAATATACCCTTAAAATGATACCTGCGTCTTGCGAATATTGTAAGAAAAACGGCACGATTGCAAAAATCAACGCTGAGTTGGAAAAAAGTTTTTGCGATTCTTTCAGCGGTACGCTCGAAGAAAAACCGCAAACGATAAAAGTCGATTTGCAAAGCACGGTAATTACCGAAGGCGACTTGCATACGATTGCAAAACGCACGATAACCGTTTCGGACGTAGTAGTTTTAGACGATTTCGAAGCCCCTAACACTGCGATTTATATCGAAGACGCCGTACTTCCGGGCGAAGTTACGCTTTGCGGACAAATTACAAGGATAAACAAAAAAGAAACGGCAAAGGGCAAGCCTTTTTACATAATAGATTTTACCGATAAAACCGCAAAGACGGGCGGAATTTATTTTACCCGTAAAAACACTGTGGATAAAATAGCAAAACTCGTCGAAGGCGACGAAATTATAGTAAGGGGAAAACTCGATTATTATAAAGATAGGCTTTCGCTTACGATAAATAAAATAAACTTGTGTAAATTTCCTGCGGACTTCGTACCTGAAAAGAAAACGGGCAACGTCGCACCTTTAGAATATAAACTTATTTTTCCTCAACCTGCGGAAAGTATGAAGGAAGTTACCGTTTTCGACGAAGTTGCGCCTTTGCCGAAAGCGTTAATCGATAACGAATTCGTAGTGTTCGATTTGGAAACTACGGGTACGGACGCCGAAAAGGACGAAATTACCGAAATCGGCGCAGTAAAAATTAAAAACGGCAAGATAAGCGAAACTTTCACTACCTTGGTAAAACCCAAGCAAAGCATAAGCGCACTTATAACTTCCATTACGGGAATCGATGACGAAATGGTTAAAAACTCGCCGTCTTTCGGCGAAGTTTTACCTGATTTTTTCAAGTTTACCGATAAAACTATTTTGGTTGCGCACAATGCGGATTTCGATTGCAAGTTCGTAAAACATCACGCAAAGGCGTTCGATTATTTTTTCAATAACAAGATAATAGATACCTTGCAACTTTCAAGGGATACCGTTTTAGGATTGTCTAATTATAAGTTAAACACCGTTTGCGACCACTTCGGAATAAAGTTTTTGCACCACCGTGCGCTTTCCGATGCGTATGCAACTGCGGAAATGTTTATAGAATTAGTTAAAATTAAAAAAAATCTACCTTAAATTGTTGCAAAGTTAAAAAAAATATGGTATACTTTAGATACCTTAAATATTATGTTTGTAATATGAGAACGGTATTTCCGCTCTCATATCTTTTTATAGGAGTATAAAATGAGATTTAAACGTCCTGAAGAAATTAAAGATTTTCTATCCGCTGCGGTAAACGCTTGCGGTGCGGAAATTTGCGACGTCGAACTCAAAAACGGAAGCGACCCTGCAATTACCGTTTTTATAGACCGTCCCGAAGGCATCGACCTTGATTTTTGCGAAAAGGTTCACAACGCTGTTTTCGAACTTATCGACGAACTTGACCCGACCTACGGCGAACCGTACACTTTGAACGTTTCGAGTTTGGGAATAGACAGACCTTTTAAAACTCAGGCGGATTTTGAAAATAATCTTAACGGGGAAGTCGAAGTAAAACTGCAAAACTCGGTAAAGGGCAAAAAGTTTTATGAAGGCGTTATGGTTTATTTCGACGATAAGATTATAAGGGTAAAAATTTCGGATAAAGAAACTTTGACTTTTGACAGAAAGTCTGTTATAAAAATAAATAAAGCAATAAAATTCTAATCAGTGAGGAGAAAAAATGATTAACAAAGATTTCTTTTTGGCACTTGAAGACCTTGAAAAGGAAAAAGGCATTCCGCAAGAAGATTTTTTAAAGGCTCTTGAAGACGGGCTTGTATCCGCATACAAAAAGCAGGCAGGCGAGGCTAGCGGCATCGCCGTAAAAATAAACGCCGAAAAAAAGACGATTAAAGTTTTCAGCACTAAGGAAGTCGTAGCGGAAGTTACCGACGCCGAAAAACAAATTTCTTTAGAAGACGCTTGGGAAATTAAAAAAAGTTATAAGGAAGGCGATGTTATCGAAACCGAAATTATCCCGAAAGACTTCGGTAGAATAGCGGCGCAAACCGCAAAACAAGTCGTAATGCAAAAACTTCGTGAAATCGAAAGAAACAACACGATGAACGAGTTCGAAGATAAAGAAGGCGAACTTTTGACTTGTATTATCCGCCGTATCGAAGATAAAAACGTTTACGTGGATTTGGGTTCTTCGATGATTATGAACGGTCAGGTGGAAGGCGTGCTTATGCCTAGCGACCAAGTTCCCGGCGAAAAGTACGACTTGAACCAAAAAATCAAAGTTTACGTTAAGAGAGTTAAAAACACGGGTAGAGCCGCTCAGGTAGTAGTTTCCCGTACAGCAACGGGGCTTGTTAAACGTCTTTTCGAAAACGAAGTGCCTGAAATTAAGCAAGGTATCGTAGTAGTAAAAGGTATTTCGAGAGAACCCGGAATGAGAACGAAAATCGCAATTTGGAGCGAAGACCCCAACGTTGACGCTATCGGCGCTTGCGTAGGTAACAAGGGCGCAAGGGTTAACGCAATAGTAGAAGAATTAGGCGGCGAAAAGATAGATATCGTTCCTTGGAGCGAAGACCCGCTCGAATATATCGCAAAGGCGCTTTCTCCCGCAAAAGTTATTAAGGTTTACGAACTCGAAGGCGAAAACAGCGCAAGGGTAATAGTTCCCGACGATAAACTTTCGCTTGCAATCGGCAGGGACGGTCAAAACGCTCGTCTTGCGGCAAGGCTTACCGGTTGGAAAATAGACGTTAAAAGCGAATCGGCAGCGCTTGCTATGGAAACCGCCGAATAATTATGGTTAATAAAATTAAAAAAGTACCGATGCGTACGTGCGTTGCGTGCAGGACTTCCAAAGACAAGCGTGAAATGCTTAGAATAGTCCGCTCTCCTGAAGGCGTAATTTCGCTCGATAAAACGGGCAAGGCTGCGGGACGGGGCGCATATATATGCGGCGATGCGGAATGTATAAAAAAACTTAAAAAACAAAAGATTTTGAATAAGGTTTTTTCTTGCGACGTGTCGGACGAAGTATATTTGGGTATAGAAAAAGAGTTTAATGACGAAAAGTAAAATACTTAGTTATATAGGGTTTGCCATAAAAGCGGGCGAGTGCCGCATCGGCGTAAACGCTATATATACGATAAAAAGGGCAAAATTGCTTATTTTATGCGGAACCGCCGCAAAAAATACGGTTAAAGAAGCAATAAAACTTTCAAAAAGGTTTAATTGCGACATAGTCGTTGCCAAAACGGTAACGGTTGAAGAAATAACGGGGAAAGAGCATTGCAAACTTATGGCGATTACGGACGCTTCGCTTGCAAAGGCTATAAAGGAAAATTTAGACGGGAATTTTATTCGATTTCAAATGGAGGCAGAATAGGCTATGGCTGAAACAAATTACGAAAACATCAAAAAAATTAGCGAACTTTTAGGTAAGGAATTAAAGGACCTTCAAAACGACGCCAAAAAGGTATCCGACGACGTAAAAAGAATAAAGCGTTCTATCGACGAAAGAACGAAGATTCTCGCTGCGAAAAAATCGGAAGAAGTAATCGAAGAACCTATCGTTAGCG
>CAZMOQ010000044.1:5967-7914 GCA_964568155.1 uncultured Clostridia bacterium
AGAAGGAAGAACGGGTGGAAGAATCGGTTCCCGAAGTAAAAGAAGTTAAGGAAGAAAAGGAAACCGAAGAACCTAAAAAGGAAGTTAAGCCTGTTAAAGAAACAAAATCCGAAAAACCTTCCGAAGAAAAGAAAAAGCCCGTATACGATACCAGCAGTTGGCTCCGTAAAGCCGATAAAGTAGAAGAAAAACCCCGTTCCGTAAGAAAAGAAGTTTATACTCCTGCAGGGCAAACTCAACGTCCGGCTAGGAAGGAATACGTTTCCGACAAAGACCGTCAGTCAAAGGGTGCAAGCGGTCGTCAACAGTCGCAACAAAGGTCGTTCGTAAACAAGGCTGCGCCCGTAATGCCGCCGATTTCGAACGCTAAACCGCAACAAAAAAAGAAAGGGAACGAAAGGTCTTTTGAAGATAAAAAGCAAGTAAACAAGCGTGCGCTTATCAAAAAAGAACTGACTATTGAAGATTTTGACGAAAACAAGACCGGTTACAGAAAGTTGCGTCCTGCTAAAAAGCAAAAGAACGAACAACAAGTTCAAACGGTAAAAATAGAAAAAGCGGTCATCACGACCGAAATGATACCTTTGAAAGTTTTAAGTGAAAAAATAGGCGTTTCCGCAATAGAAATTACCAAAAAACTTTTCAAAGAAGGCATAATGAAGACTATAAACGATTCCATCGATTTCGATACCGCAGCGTATATTGCGGCAGATTTGGGAATCGAATTAGAACTTAAACTCGAAAAGACTGCGGAAGATATCCTTACCGAAGGTTTCGACGATAAAGACGACGAAGAAAATTTGGTTAAACGTCCGCCGGTAGTAACCGTTATGGGACACGTCGACCACGGTAAAACTTCGCTTTTGGATAAGATAAGAAAGGCAAGCGTTGCCGCAGGCGAAGCAGGCGGAATAACCCAACACATAGGCGCATATCAGGTTTCCATAAACGGAAAGCCCATAACTTTCTTGGATACTCCGGGACACGCAGCGTTCACGGCAATGCGTGCAAGGGGCGCACAAGCAACCGATATAGCGGTTTTGGTGGTTGCCGCCGACGACGGTATAATGCCGCAAACAATCGAAGCGATTAACCACGCAAAGGCTGCAGGCGTGTCAATTATCGTCGCAATGAATAAAATGGATAAGCCCGAAGCAAATCCCGACAGAGTAAAAACTCAACTGACCGAACAAGGTTTAGTTCCCGAAGAATGGGGCGGCGACGTTATGCTTTGCCCCGTATCGGCAAAGACGGGCGAAGGTATCGACGGGCTTTTGGAATCGATAACTTTGCTTGCGGAACTTAAAGAACTCAAAGCAAACCCCGACCGTAAAGCAAAGGGCGTAGTTATAGAAGCAAAACTCGACCAAAGCAAAGGTCCCGTTGCGAACGTTCTTATTCAAACGGGTACGCTTAAAATCGGCGACCCCGTAATTATAGGTACGGTTACGGGTAAAATAAGGGCTATGCTTGACGATAAAGGCAGACGTATTACTTCCGCAGGTCCGTCCGTTCCCGTTGCTATTATGGGGCTTGACGATGTTCCCGCAGCAGGCGATATAATGTACGCCGTATCGCAAGAACTTACCAAAAAGGTTGCCGAAGAAAGAAAAATAAAAGAACAAGAAGCGAGAATAACCGCTCAAAAAGTTTCGCTTGACGACGTATTTAATAGAATCGCCGAAGGCGCAATGAAGAACCTTAACATCATAGTAAAAGCGGACGTTCAAGGCTCGGTCGAAGCGGTAAAACAATCCTTAGAAAAACTTTCTAACGAAGAAGTTAAAGTAAATGTAATTCACGCAGCGGCAGGTGCAATAAGCGAAACGGATATTATGCTGGCGGATTCTTCCAACGCAATAATTATCGGTTTCAACGTTCGCCCCGATTCCAACGCTAAAAACTCGGCTGAAAAGAGCGGCGTAGATATTAAACTTTACAGGGTAA
>CAZMOQ010000045.1:0-7823 GCA_964568155.1 uncultured Clostridia bacterium
TCGTATCTCTTTCAAAAACAAGTTTGGAAGCCGTTCCGCAAAGTTACTACGAAGGTGCGCTTGCGCTTGGGGATACACATTCGGGCGCAGTGTTTAATGCGATGACTAAAGCGGCACGTTCGGGCGTTACCGCATCGTTAGTTTTGGGAATAGGTAGAGCGTTAGGGGAAACAATGGCGGTCGTTATGGTTGCAGGCAATTCAGTTGCGTATCCGAATACGCTTTTTAACAGTTTCCGTGTGTTAACCGCAAATATCGTGATGGAAATGGGTTATGCCGGAGAAGTTCAGCAAGGCGCACTTGTAGCAACGGGGGTTGTGCTTTTGGTTTTCGTTTTGATTATAAATCTAATATTTAGCGTAATTTCAAAGCGCACTGTAAAAAACATTATGGAAAAGAAAGGTTTGTTTGCAAAAATATTTAAGACGAAAGAAAATAATAAGCCGCATTTTGTAGCCGTTAAAGATTTTTTCGATAAAACAAAATACAAGATAAACACGGCGAAAATCGGCGCAGGTTGTTCAATAGGCGCAGGCGTTTTTGCGGGAACTACATTACTTCTCGTAATCGGTTTTATTTTTGCAAAAGGCGCACCCTGTCTTTTCTCTAATCCGCATTTGCTGTTCGGAAAATATGAATTTGACAGCGAAAAAATCACGATATTGCCGTCGATTATAACGACGCTTATGACGGTAGGATTAAGTCTGTTGATTGCCGTTCCTATCGGTATTTGCACGGCGATTTTCTTAAACGAGTACGCAAGGAAAAATAATTTCTTTATTAAAATAATTCGCAGTGCGATAGATTTGCTTAACGGCGTTCCGTCTATCGTTTACGGACTGTTCGGAATGATTACATTCGTTAGTGTTATCGGCGGTACGAGTTCGATTTTGGCAGGGTGTTTGACGATTAGTATTATGTTGCTTCCCACAATAGTGCGTTCCACCGAAGAAAGTTTGAAGTCCGTGCAAGACAGTTTAAGAGAAGGAAGTTTTGCACTCGGTGCGGGAAAATTGAGAACGATATTCAAAATAATTTTACCGTCGGCGTTGCCCGGCATTTTGTCGGCGGTAATACTGAGTATGGGTAGAGTAATTTCCGAATCCGCACCGTTTATTTATACGATGGGTTCTGTAATATCCGCTACCCCTACAAGTTATTTGGACAGCAACGCAACGCTTGCGGTCGCACTCTATCGGCTTTCGGGCGAAGGTTGGTATATGAATGAAGCGTATGCTACGGCGGTTGTTTTAATCGTTTTGGTGCTAGGGTTAAATCTTTTGGCGGAACTTATCGCAGCCAAGTTAAACAAAAAACTGAAAGGAGAAAAATCGTGAAAAAACAAACGGCAATATATTCGGGTAATATTTCGGTGAAAAACGCTAATCTTTGGTACGGCTCGTTTCAAGCGTTAAAGAACGTAAGTATCGAAATACCCGAAAAACAAGTTACGGCTTTTATAGGTCCGTCGGGTTGCGGAAAATCCACGTTTTTGAAGTGTTTTAACCGAATGAACGACCTTGTCGAAGGTTGTAAAATAGAAGGCGAATTTTTAATCGGAACAACGGATATATACGGGAAAATCGACGTGAACGAACTAAGAAAAAACGTGGGAATGGTTTTCCAAAAACCGAATCCTTTCCCGATGAGCATTTACGACAATATCGCATATGCGCCGAGAACTATGGGAATAACAAAGCGTGCCGAACTTGATAAAATAGTAGAAAAGTCGTTAAAACAAGCGGCAATGTGGGAAGAATTGAAAGATAGATTATATAAATCGGCATTAGGTCTTTCGGGCGGACAGCAACAACGGCTTTGTATTGCAAGGGCGCTTGCGGCAAATCCTAAAATTTTGCTTATGGACGAACCTACCAGTGCGCTTGACCCTGTTTCAACAGGCAAAATAGAAGAACTTATCGAAGAACTTAAAAAAGATTTAACTATAGTAATCGTTACGCACAATATGCAACAGGCAACCAGAATAGCCGATAAAACAGCATTTTTTCTTTTAGGTGAACTTATCGAATACGGAAACACCGACGATATTTTTACTTCGCCTAAAAACGAACAAACGGAACGATATATTACGGGAAGATTCGGTTAACGCCTATGGTGTTATTGATTTTTTTGTAAAATAACATTATAATATAAGCGAACAAACTTGCTTGCAAGGGTTTGTGAGTGCTATATTTCAACATACGGCTGTTATTTGCGTTTTAGCAAATAACAAAGCGATAGCGACGCAAAAATTTATTTGTGCAAGCCGTGTAATGTTATAATATAAGCGTAACTTTGCTAACGCAAAGAGAAAACTAGTGTTTTCTACGGCTTTTTTAACAAAAAAGCCGTACGCTAACTTGAAACAGGTCGCAAAAATGCTTGTAAATACTGCGTGCTTGCGCATTTTTGCTAGTGTTATAATATAAGCGAACAAACTTGCTTGCAAGGGTTTGTGAGTGCTATATTTCAACATACGGCTGTTATTTGCGTTTTAGCAAATAACAAAGCGATAGCGACGCAAAAATTTATTTGTGCAAGCCGTGTAATGTTATAATATAAGCGTAACTTTGCTAACGCAAAGAGAAAACTAGCGTTTTCTACGGCTTTTTTAACAAAAAAGCCGTACGCTAACTTGAAACAGGTCACAAAAATGCTTGCAAATACTGCGTGCTTGCGCATTTTTGCTAGTGTTATTATATAGGAGTAAAAATATGTCAGTAAGAAAAATATTCGAAGAAGAACTTACCGAACTTAAGTCCGAGTTGGCAACAATGTGTCGGCTTACCGAACAAATGATAGAAAATGCGATAACCGCACTCGTAAATAAGGATAGAGAACTAGGAAAAAGCATCGGACAAATAGATAAACGGGTAGACGAATACGAAATGGATATAGAAAAAAAGTGTATGCGTATTCTCTTAAAACAACAGCCCGTTGCAAAAGATTTTAGGGAAGTTTCCACTGCGTTAAAAATGATTACGGACGTGGAGCGTTTCGGCGACCAAGCCAGCGATATAGGCGATTTGGTTTACACGATGCCCGACGAAAATTATATAAAGAAGTTAACGCATATTACGTCTATGGGCAATCTTGCCGTAAAAATGGCTAGAGAAAGCGTAAATTCGTTTATCAATAACGATGCAAACTTAGCCGACGAAGTAATTGCGCTTGACGATAAAATGGACGAATTGTTTTTAACGGTAAAAAACGAACTTATAGAACTTATTAAGCAAGACGGCAAAAACGGCAATCAGGCTATCGAATTGATGATGATTGCAAAATATTTGGAACGCATAGGCGACCATGCCGTAAATATCGCCGAATGGACAAAATATAACGAAACGGGGGTACACACGAAATTTTAATGAAAGAATTGATTTATGTAGTAGAAGACGACGAAGGCATACAAGCGGTTTACGACGGCGCATTCGACGGAACGTATGAAACAAAAATGTTCGATAACGGCAGGGATTTTTTTGATGCGTTTGCGCACGAAAAACCCGACCTTATAATTTTGGATATAATGTTACCAGATATGGACGGCTTTACGATTTTATCCAAAATACGAGAAATCGACGAAAGAGTTCCTGTGATTTGCGTGAGTGCGAAAACCGACGAAATAAGTTTCGTAAAGGGCTTAAATAAAGGCGCCGACGATTATATAGCAAAACCTTTTTCGGTTTTGGAACTTCTTGCAAGAGTAAAAACAAATTTACGCCGTGCAAAATTATACGTTACTAATTCAGGGGATTTTTGCATCGATAACAACTTGTACAAGGCTTTTTATGCGGATAAAGACTTGGGTCTTACGGTTAAAGAGTTTAAACTTCTTAAACTTTTAATATCCAAAGCAGGCGTTACGATTACCAGGGACGAACTGTTTAACGAAGTGTGGGGCGAAGGGTACGTGGGCGAAACACGTACGCTCGATATGCACGTAGCGTCTTTGCGTGAGAAAATAAAACAAGCGGGAGGAAAAGACTGTATCGTTACCGTTAGGGGTATCGGTTACCGTTTTGAAAATAAATGAAAGGAAAAATATTTTTCCGTTTTTTCTCGGTTACGCTGGTTGCTATTTTGTTGATGTTTATTTGCGGAATAATTGCGGTAAATATCGACGCCAACGCAATTATTAAAGAACGGTTAAAAGAAGAAACCGAACTCGTATGTTCTTTAGTTAAAACGCAAGACGATTTCGACGGTCTTTCAAAATACGAAAATAACGACGCTTTTCGTATTACGGTAATAGATTTAAGCGGTAACGTGCTTTTTGAAAGCGACACTACGTCGCCGCTTGAAAATCACGGGGAGCGTAAAGAAATTCAAAATGCATTGAAGGGTTCGCCCGTTGCCGTAAAAAGATATTCAAAAACATTTAATTGCAATATGACTTATTACGCTATGAAAACAACTCTTTCAAACGATACTGAAATAGTCGTCAGGCTTGCCGTAAAAAACAGTTATATAAGCAATTATTTAAGCGTTGTTTTGCCTATTTTTATAGTCGTCTTAGTAGTCGCTTTAATCGTTTCGCTTGTCGTTTCGGGGGCGTTTTCTAAAAACATTTCAAACAAAGTAAGTGAAATCGGAACAAGTTTGAAAAGTTTAAATATCGGTAATTACCGCCCTATAAAAACCGATTCTAGTGAGCCGGAATTATTCTCCGTTTTAAGCGAAATAAATACGCTTAACGAGGGCGTTCATCGTCATATACAAGAAATATCCGAAGAACGCAACAAATTGAATACCGTTTTAAAAAACATATCGCAAGGAATAATAGCCGTAGACGAAAATAAAAACATAATTTTTGCGAACGACAGCGCATTTGCTATCTTTGACTACGCTACGAACGGGAACGTTAAAAACAAGGATTTAATTTATTTAATAGACGATATCAATCTTTGTAAAAAAATAACCGAACATTTAAACGAAAATTATCAAACGGAATATTCTTATAAAGGGAAATACCTATCAGTCGCAATAAAAAAAGCCGAAAACAGTAACGAAAAGGAACGTGTTTTTTCAATCGTAATTATTACTGACGTTACTAAAGAAAGAATTTTACAAAAGCAAAAAAACGATTTTTTCGCTAACGCTTCGCACGAATTAAAAACGCCCGTTACGGTTACGCAGGGGCTTTCCGAAATTTTATTAAATAAAGACGATTTACCCAGCGGCGACAAAAAGCAGGTCGAGCGGATTTACAGCGAAAGCGTAAGGCTTTCTTCGCTTATTTCCGATATGCTTAAATTAAGTAAACTCGAAAACGGCGAATATGCCGAGCAAGTATTGACGGCAGTTGATTTAAGAAAGGTTGCAAGCGAAGTTGTTGCCGAATTGACGACTGAAGCGGAAAAGAAACATATAAAAACCGAATTTATCGGCAGTGGCAAAATAACCGCCGATAGCGTAAAAATTTACGAACTAATACAAAATCTTTATTCCAACGCAGTGCATTACAATAAAGAAAACGGCAAAATTAAAATAGAAATATCGGAAGGCACAAACGGCGTTACGTTAAAAGTTTCGGATACGGGAATCGGCATCGAAAAAGAACATTTACCCCGCCTTTGCGAACGGTTTTACCGTGTGGATAAATCACGTTCTAAAAAAACGGGCGGCACGGGTTTGGGGCTTGCCATCGTCAAACATATTTGTACTTTATATAATGCAAAACTATCTATCGACAGCGAAGTCGACGCAGGTACTACGGTATCCGTCGTTTTCTCGAAATGATAAAAAAGTGAACTAAATAAGAAAAAAAGACGAAAAAGTCGCACGATTTTGTGCGGCTTTTTTCGTTGTATAAAAGTATAATGAAAGGAAAATGCAGGAGAGAAAACAAAAATGAAATACAAAGAATGGCTTAGCGTATGGCTTGAAAATTACATAAAACCGAGCGCAAAACAGCAAACTTACGGAATCTATTTACAAATGATAGAAAAGCGTATTATACCCAAAATCGGGGATTATGAATTAGACGATTTAACGCCTATCGTGCTGCAAACATTCGTAACGGAACTGCTCAATAACGGCAACACTAAAACAAATAGCGGTTTAGCGGTAAGCACGGTAAATTTGATAATAACAATTATTCAAAATTCGCTAAAAACCGCATATACGCTAGGTAATATAAAGGAAAGTTTTACGAATAAAATAAAACGTCCTAAGTTAAAACAAAAAAGTGTTTCGTGTTTTTCGGTTGCGGAGCAAAAGAAAATAGAACAAGCGGTTATGAAAGATAAACGCAAAAAAATGTTCGGCGTTGTTTTGTGTCTTTATACAGGGCTTAGAATAGGCGAGTTGCTTGCACTGACTTGGAATGATATAGACCTAAAAAAAGGCTTGCTTACGGTGAATAAAACCTGCCACGACGGAAAAACCGAAAGCGGCTTCGGACGAATTGTGGACGAACCCAAAACCGAATCTTCCAAACGCATAATCCCCGTTCCCAAACAACTTTTGCATATCTTAAAGGAATTAAAAAGAATAGAAAAAAGCAAATACGTGGTGTCGGTAGAAGGAAATCCCGTAACGGTCAGGTCGTATCAAAGAAGTTTTCAATTACTACTTAAAAAACAAAACATACCGCATAAAGGTTTTCACTCTCTCCGTCACACGTTTGCTACACGTGCGTTAGAGTGCGGAATGGACGTAAAAACATTGTCGGAAATACTAGGGCATAAAAACGCAACGGTAACTTTAAATAGGTACGTACATTCACTTTTGGAACATAAATCAAATATGATGAATAGACTTGGTAAATTATTTTTACAATAAAGAATTTTTCTTGTTGAAACGCAAAAAAATGTTCGCCTAATAACCTATTAGACGAACATTACATAAAAATTATACGCAAAATACTATACTTTGTCAATAGTTTTTTTAAATATACGGTGTGTTTTTTATAAAAAACGACAAATATTGCTTATTTTTGTAAAAAAATAAATTTTTTTGTTCGTCTAATAGGTTATTAAATGAACAAAAAACGAGTTAAAACGTTATGGAAATTTTGTTTTTTTGCAAAAAAATAATGATACATATGGCTATAAGTAAGACCGAAATCATAAAAAAAGCGTTCGCCTAATATCATATTAGACGAACGGTTTTTATTAAATTATAACAACATTGAACGGTTTTGTCAATACCGTATATAAATTTTTTGACATTTTTCTTAAAAAATTATTAAAATTGTATCATTTTATACTTTTTTAACGGGCAAAAATGTTGTTTTGTTCGTCTAATATGATATTAAATGAACAAAAAATTGCTAATATTATTCGTTAAAAAGGTGTAGTTACAATGGAGGGACGTAATGAATAAGAAATTAAGTATCGCTTTAATACTTGTTTGCGTTGTGTTAGCGGTTTCAGGCGTAGTAGTGTGGTGTGTGTTGCAAAATCAAAACAATTTGAAGACAAACACCGTAATAGAGATAAACGGCGAAACGAGTAAAACTTTAAAAGCCGAACTTACGGGCTTTTATCCCGGTAACGAGCAGGAATATAAAATAATCCTGAAAGGCGATTCGTCGGAAAATTATATCGTAACGCTAAACTTCCGTAACGACGAAAAGCACGGAACTTTGGAAAATTATCTTACCGTAAAGATAACTACGAAGAATAAGACGATAGAAAAGGACTTGAAAGATTTGCTTGACGGCGAAAAAGTCGAACTCGGCAAAAACGCAAACGAAATTTGTATTTCTTACGCTATGCCCGAAAATACGGGAAACGAAGCGCAAGGTACGACCGCCGCATTCTACATAGATTTGACGGCAAAAAACTAATCAATGATAATGGAAAAGAAAAGCATATTGA
>CAZMOQ010000046.1:0-2761 GCA_964568155.1 uncultured Clostridia bacterium
AAATCAAAAATAAATATAAGGTAAATAATTATGGCATTTATAGAAATCGAAAAATCGGTAAGAAAAGACGCTTGGCTTATGAATTCGTTTCATTCGCATCCGCATTACGAAATTTATTTTTTAACGAAAGGCAGTAGACTGTTTTTTTTGAATAATTCTTTAAAACGCATAAATGCGCCCGATATAGTGGTAATTCCGCCCTGCGTTATGCATAAAACCGAAGGCGATGCCTTCGAGCGTTTCAATATAAACGTTTCCGAAAAATATCTTGACGATTTTGAAAAACAGGTTTTATCTAAAATTGCGCTTAAACACTTAAAACCCGACCAAAAACAAACCGAAGAACTTATCGGCGTAATGAACAGGTTGCTTTCGATAGACAAAAAAAGCAAGTACGGCGAAAAAAATTTACACACGGTGTTTTCATACTTATTATTCTTATTGAACGGGGAAACGAATTTCAGTGAGGAAAATACGCATTTGGATAAACCCGTAGTTCCGCCGTTACTGCTTAATATGGTGGATTATATAACGAATAATTATAACGCCGTGATAACTTTGGACTCTTTGTCCGAAAAATTCTTTGTGTCGAAAGGTTCTATTATTTACAATTTCAAAAGATACGCTAACGATTCGCCCATAGATTTCGTGATTAACGTAAGAATAGCAAAAGCGAAAGAATTTTTATTGACCACTAATATGTCGGTAGGCGAAATTTCGGAAAAATGCGGTTTTTCTTCTTCAAACTATTTCGGGCTTATTTTTAAGCAAAAAGAAGGTTTAGCCCCTGCTGTTTTTAGAAAATATCATAAAACTAAAGAGTAATTTCACGCTATAAAGAAAACGGATTGCACATCATAAAATACAATCCGTTTTTAATTATTTATTCAATAATTTATTTATTATTTCGTGCCCTGTCGCAACGTAATTGCCTGTTTTTTTAGCGTTTTCTTCGTCGTACTTGTTTACGGTGGACGGGTAAGGCTTATTGCTGCGATAAAGTAAATATGGCACTGCGTCCGATACGTGCGTTTTTAATTTTATCGGCGTGGGGTGGTCGGGCATTATCAGCATAGAAAATTCTTCGCCGTCGTTTTCAAGGGCGGTTGCTATGCGTTTAACAACTTGTTCGTCGATTTGTTCTATGGAATAAATTTTATGTTTGACGTCGCCTTGATGCCCACATTCGTCGGGGGCTTCCATATGAACGTACACAAAGTCGGCGCTGTTTCTAAGTGCGGCTACTGCTCCGTCCGCTTTGCCTTTGAAGTTAGTGTCGTAATTTCCCGTTGCGCCGTTTATTTCAACTACGTTCATTCCTGCAAGTTTTCCTATGCCTTTAAGAAGGTCTACGGCGGAAATCATAACGCCCGAAACGCCGAATTTTTCTTTAAATAAATCTAGTTTAGGTTTAGTGCCTTCGCCCCAAAACCATAACGACGACGCAGGCTTTTTCCCGTTTGCTATCCTGTTTAAGTTAACGGGGTGGTCTTTTAAAAGTTCGTAAGACTTTTCCATAAGCGAAAGATACAAACTTGCGTTTTCGCCCTTAGGCAAACTATCTTTTATAGGCTTATCGGAAATATCGTGCGGCGGCGTTAAGTTAGCGCCCGTTTTACCGTTTTTAAGCACTAAACAATGTCTGTAACTTATGCCCGAATACAGTTTCATTTCGTCGGTATTCAAGTTTTCGGCAAGATAATCTATAAGTATTTTCGCTTCTTCGGTGGAAATTTCGCCTGCGCTGTAATCAGCCATAGTTAAGTCTTGATAATTTCCGTTTCCCGAAAGCGTAACTAAATTCGCCCTTAAAGTAACGTCGGTGTCGGTAAGGGGAATACCTATGCTTGCGGCTTCCAACGGCGAGCGCCCCGTGTAATAAATATTCGGCGCATAGCCTAAAACGGATAGGTTTGCGACATCGCTGCCCGGCTTCATTCCGTCGGGAACGGTCTTGCATAAGCCGACTTCAGCCTTTTTTGCAAGTTCGTCGATAAAAGGTTTATTTGCAACGCTAAGCGGAGTTTTTCCGCCGAGTTCGGCAACGGGGTAATCGGACATTCCGTCGCCTAAAATAATTAAGTATTTCATTTTAAGTCCTTTATTTTTCGGATAAATCCCAGTCGATAGGGGAAATTCCGTGTTTTATTAAATATTCGTTGGTTTTTGAAAAATGTTTGCAACCGAAAAAGCCGTTATATGCCGAAAGCGGACTCGGGTGCGCACATTCTAAAATCAAATGTTTTTTAGTATCGATTAGTTTTTTCTTGCTTCTGGCGTTGCCGCCCCAAAGAAGAAAAACCACGTTTTCCTTATTATCGGAAATTTTTTTGATAACGCTGTCGGTAAAAACTTCCCACCCGATATTTTTATGCGAGTTTGCAAGTCCGCCACGAACCGTAAGCGAAGTGTTTAACAGCAATACGCCGTTTTTCGCCCATTTGGTAAGGTCGCCGCTCTTTACGGGGGAAATGCCTAAATCCGTGTAAAGTTCTTTATAAATATTAACCAAAGACGGCGGCGGAACTATGCCGTTCGGCACGGAAAAAGAAAGCCCCATTGCCTGACCTTGATTATGGTACGGGTCCTGCCCTAAGATGACCGCTTTCAAATCTTTTAACGGTGTGTACTTAAAGCAGTTAAAAATATCGTACATTGACGGGTAAACCGTTCTTTCGGAATATTCTTTTTTTAAAAAGTTGCGGACGTTTTTATAATTTTCGCTTTCAAAATCGTCTTTTAAAAGTTCGTCCCAACCGCC
>CAZMOQ010000046.1:2861-7800 GCA_964568155.1 uncultured Clostridia bacterium
AAAAAAGGAAAATGCGAAAAAGCGTCGAATATATATTGTGTAGAAGTATTTATTTGCGTTTTTAGGTGGTTTTATGAGAGAAAAAACTGTTTTGATAGAGGACGCTTTTTTGTCGCCTTTTGCAAAAAAATCAAACGATACTTTGGGTAGGGCTGTTTATGAAGAACCTTGCCCGATGCGCACGGATTTTCAAAGGGATAGGGATAGAATTATTCATTGCACTTCTTTCCGCCGTTTGAAAAACAAAACGCAGGTTTTCTTTTCTCCCGAAGGCGATAATTACCGAACCCGACTTACTCATACGATAGACGTTACTCAAATTGCAAGGAGTATTGCTCGTGCGCTGAGTTTGAACGAGGACCTTACCGAAGCCATTGCGCTCGGGCACGATTTGGGGCATACGCCTTTCGGTCATAGCGGAGAAAGGGTTTTGGATAAACTTTCCCCGAACGGATTTTCGCATAACGTGCAAAGCCGCAGGGTGGTTGAGTTTTTGGAAAAAGACGGCAAGGGGTTGAACCTTACTTTCGAAGTAAGGGACGGTATAGAAAATCATAAAATGGCGTTATCCCCGTCCACGCTGGAAGGCAAAGCGGTTTCGCTTTCCGACTGGATTGCGTACATAAATCACGATATAGACGACGCTATTCACGGCGGAATTATCAAAAAACAAGATTTACCCAAAAGCGCAAGGTGGGTTTTGGGCGAAACTTCAAGGGATAGAATAAACACTATGATTTTTTCCATTTACCGTGCCAGCGACGGTAAAAACAAAGTGGAAATGGAACCCGAAGTTTTTGAAGCCACTAAACTTTTAAGGCAGTTTATGTTCGAAGAAGTTTATTTTTCAAAAACCGCAATGAACGAAGAAGAAAAAGCGACCAGAATGATTACGGGTATGTATCGGTATTTTAAGGAAAATCCCGATGCGTTGCCTGATTTTTATAAAAGTTATATGGACGAAAGCGGTGTTGACGTAAGTATTTGCGATTACATATCGTCTATGAGCGACCGCTACGCCCGTTACGTTTACGAAAATATATTTATACCTAAAAGTTGGGGTTTATAATGCAAGAAGAAAAAAATAATTTTGAAAAATTAAGCAAAAAAGAAAGATTTATACAACTAGTTAAATTCGTGTTGTTTTCGATATCGGCAGGGCTTGTTCAAATAGGTTCGTTTGCTATATTAGATTTATGTATTCCTAATGATAATTTGTACTGGATAAAGTACGGTATTTCGTTGGTTTTATCCGTGCTTTGGAATTTCACGCTTAATAGGGAATTTACTTTTAAGTCGGCAAATAACGTGCCTATCGCAATGATAAAAGTCGCTTGCTTTTACGTTGTATTTACGCCGTTATCTATGTGGGGCGGACAGGCTTTGGTAAATTTAGGTTGGAACGGCTTTTTAGTTGAAGTTTTAACTATGCTTTGTAACTTCGCTTTGGAATATTTGTACGATACGTTTTTCGTTTTCAGAAACAGTATGAATACTAAAAAAGCGGCTTCTAAAAATAACGAAGAAACGACTGAAAATCAAGGAATTACGGATAATAAATGAGAGGGTACGACGTAAAGTTCTTAGACGAACTTAAAAGTAAAAACGACATCGTTACGGTGGTGTCGTCATACGTGCAACTCGAACAACGTGGCAGTAATTTTTGGGGAAGATGCCCCTTTCATCACGAAAAAACCGCATCTTTTTGCGTAAACGGAGTCGATAATTTTTATTATTGTTTTGGTTGCCATAAAAGCGGCGACGTTATTTCGTTTATAATGGAAATGGAATCTTTGGACTTCGGCGATGCAGTTAAATTTTTGGCTAATCGTGCAGGAATGGAAATTCCCGAAATGCACGAAAACAGCGAAAGCATAAAAAAGGCGAAGGAAAAGAAGGAAAAATTGCTTTCCATATTGAAAGATACCGCACTTTTTTACGTTGCTAACCTAAAAAACGAAAAGGCTTTGCCTCACCTCGAATATTTAGCAAGGCGTGGCGTGGACGGCGCAACCTTACGGAAATTCGGCATAGGCGTATCTCTCGATTTTGAAAGTTTGCCTAAGTTTTTACAGCAAAAAGGATATTCTTTGCAAGACTGTTTCGACGCAGGCGTAATAGGGAATAAAAACAATAGATATTTCGACGCTTTAGGCGGCAGGTTGATTATTCCCGTTATAAATCAAATGAACCAAGTCGTTGCGTTTTGCGGTAGAATTTTGGAAAGCAAAGGCTTTGCAAAGTACGTAAATACTAAGGAAACTGCTGTATTTAACAAGGGTAACACTCTTTTTAACATAAATAACCTTAAGAAACTTAAAAACGAAAAAGGACTTAAAAACGTAATTATCGTAGAAGGGCATATGGACGTTATTTCTTTGGTTGCAGGCGGTTTTGAAAACGTCGTTGCAAGTATGGGAACTTCGCTTACCAAAGACCAAGCAAGAATCTTAAAAAGATATTCCGAAAACGTGCTTATAAGTTACGACGGCGATTTTGCAGGGCAAAAAGCGTCTATCAGGGGGCTTGAAATATTAAAAGACGAAGGGCTTAATGTAAAAGTAGTTTCCCTTCCCGACGGAATGGACCCCGACGACGTAGTTAAAAAACTCGGCGCAGACGCTTATTCAAAATTGTTGGATTCCGCAATGCCGCTGATAGACTTTAAGTTGCAAATACTTAAAAACACTTTCGATATAACTAAGGCGGAAGGCAAGCGGAAATATATTACCGAAGCGATAAAGGTGGTAAAGCAAAGCCCTTCGCCTGCGGAGCAGGAAGATTTGCTTAAGGAAATTCGTTCTATTACGGGCATTACTTACGAATCTTTAAGGCGTGAACTCGACAGCGTCGAAGAACCCAAACAAGTAACGGCTCAGCCCGTTGCCGTTGAAGCGAAAGAAAAGACGATTCAGGCTGAAAGGTTCGTTTTGGCAAGCATATTGTTTTCAAAAAAATATGCGCTGGATACCGATATAGAATCCTTTGATTTTCAAGGAACGCACGCCGAAATTGCCGATTACATAAAGGAATGTAAAAAAGAAGGTAAGGAGATAAAGCCGAATCTTTTATACGACGTAATCGACGAGGACGGAAAGGGTGAACTTGCAAGCGTGCTTGCGCTCGAATTAACAAAAGACGGAACTTTTGACGAACAAAAATATTTTAAAGATTGCGTATTGACGTTGCGTAGAGTAAGGCTCGAAAAGGACGTTGACGCACTGACCGAACTTTGCGATACCGAAAAAAATATAGAAAGTCGCAGAGCGTATACGGTTAAACTAATGGAAAAAATTGCAGAACTTAACAGATTAACTTAGGAGACGAGAAAAAATGAGTACTGAAGACCAAATAATAGAAAGATTTACCGAAGGAATAATTGCGGAATTTAAAAAGAAAGGGAGTATAAGTTCGACAACTTTATTCGATATGTTGGATAAAACGGATTTTACGCCCGGCGATATAGAAGATATTTATTCGGCGCTTTTGAAAGAAGGTATACAAATCGTTGACGAATTTGAAAGGGAAAAGGAACTTTTAAGCGAATTTATCAATGAAATAAATACGGACGACCCCGTTAAAATGTACCTTAAGGATATCGGGCAAATACCCCTTTTAAGCCCTGACGAAGAAGTAGATTTGGCGCAAAAAGTAACCGACGGAAACGAAAGCGCAAAACAAAGGCTTTCTTCCGCAAACTTAAGGCTTGTAGTGTCGATAGCAAAAAGGTATATGGGTAGGGGTATGCAGTTTTTGGACCTTATTCAGGAAGGTAATTTGGGACTTATGAAGGCGGTCGATAAATTCGATTACGCAAAAGGCTTTAAGTTTTCCACATATGCGACGTGGTGGATAAGGCAGGCTATAACCAGGGCGATAGCGGACCAGTCAAGAACCATTCGTTTGCCCGTTCATATGGTTGAAACCATAAGCAGGTTGAAAAGAACTTCAAGAAGATTGTTGCAGGATTTGGGTAGAGAGCCGACCGTAGAAGAAATCGCAGTCGAACTCGGCGAAACCGAAGACAGAGTCAGGGAAATTATGAAGATAGCGGAAGACCCCGTTTCTTTGGAATCTCCCGTCGGCGAAGAAGACGACAGCCATTTGGGCGATTTTATTTCGGACGAAAGGTCAAAAACGCCTAACGATTCGGCAATAGCCTTAGTTCTTAAAGAACAACTTTTGAATATTTTAAGCACGCTTACACCCAGAGAAGAAAAAGTTCTTAGAATGCGTTACGGGCTTGACGACGGGCGCATAAGAACTTTGGAAGAAGTAGGTAACGAATTTAACGTTACCAGAGAAAGAATAAGACAAATAGAATCTAAAGCGTTAAGGAAGTTGCAAAGTCCGTCCCGTAACGGTACGTTGACGGAATTTGTCGATTAAGGAGAAAAGATGGAAAAATTGAACGACGCTCTTGACGAAGTCGTTGCTTCGGTTATTGCGGAATATTCGGTAAAAGGGAATATCGGTACGAACGTTTTGCTCGATGCGCTTGAAAAAATAGAAACGACGCCGAGAGAAATTGAAGACGTGTATCGTAAACTCGAAACCGCAGGTATAAAAGTCGTAAACGAGTTTGAAAAGGAAAAGGACTGTTTCGAAACAGAAGAGGCAATACTTGACGACCCCGTAAAATTATATCTTAAAGATATAGGTAAAATCCCTTTGCTTTCCGCCGAAGACGAATTAGAACTTGCCAAAAGAATGTCCGAAGGCGATGAAGACGCAAAAGATTTGCTTTCCGCAGCAAACTTAAGGCTCGTGGTGTCCGTAGCCAAAAGGTATGTGGGCAGGGGCTTGCCTTTACTTGACCTTATTCAGGAAGGCAGTCTCGGACTTATGAAAGCGGTCGAAAAGTTCGATTACGACAAAGGGTTTAAGTTTTCGACTTACGCAACTTGGTGGATAAGGCAGTCTATAACCAGAGCCATAG
>CAZMOQ010000047.1:0-7558 GCA_964568155.1 uncultured Clostridia bacterium
TAAATTGTAAAGCAAATAACCGCCTTATAAAAAGACGGTTACTCGATACTTTAAACTATGTTTAGTTAAATTTTTCCGTAGTGAACGTGTAAAAGTTCGTGTACTTTATCTTTCAAAATGCCGTTGTAAAGCGAATCCAAAATCGGGTTTTCTTCAGACCTTCTAATCGAAAGAAGTCTATCCGCATCGTAAAGACCTTTGCTTCTTAATTGCTTCTTTTCCTTTACTACGAACGGCTGACCGCCACCGTTTACGCAACCGCCGGGACAAGCCATAACTTCGATAAAGTCGAAATGCTCTCCGCTTTGAATTCTTTTTATAAGTTTTTCGGCGTTCTTCAAACCGCTACAAACGGCAATCTTCAAAGACTTTTCGCCGTAAGGTATTTCAAATTCCTTAATACCTTCGTTACCCCTTTGACCTAAGTTTGCTATCGTAAGAAGTTCAGCCCTGTTTTTATTTTCGGAAACTTTACGCAAAACCGCTTCGGTAACGCCGCCCGTTACGCCGAAAATAACGCCTGCACCCGAAATCGTGCCGAAAGGCATATCTATCGCTTCGGGTTCTAATTCGTTGAACATCAAGCCGTTTTCCTTTATCATATGGATAAGTCCGCTAGTCGTTATAACTGCGTCTACGACTTGTTGACCGTCAACGATAAATTCTTCTCTTTTTGCTTCGAATTTCTTTGCCGTACAAGGCATAACCGCTACGTGGAAGTGCTTTTCGCCTTTAAGCCTTGCTTGTTCTTTAACTATCGAAGCAAGCATTTGCATAGGCGAACGGCAAGTAGAAATATTTTCCAAAAGTTCGGGGTGCTTCTTTTCCGCATATTGTATCCACGCAGGACAACAAGAAGTTATCAAAGGCAACGTACCGCCGTTTTCAAGCCTGTTGACGAATTCGTTAGTTTCTTCAACTACGGTAAGGTCAGCGCCGAGCGTGGTATCGTAAACTTCGTCAAAGCCCATCAAACGAAGTGCCGCAACGATTTTACCCATAACGTTTTCGCCTTCCTTAACGCCGAGTTCTTTGCCTACGGCAACCCTTACGGCAGGTGCGATTTGTACGGTAACTTTAACTTCGGGGTCGCCTATCGCAGCCCATACTCTATCGGCGTCGTTATGCAATACGAGCGCACCCGTCGGGCATACGCTTGCGCATTGACCGCAGCCTACGCAATCGGTTTCCGCAAGAGGTTTACCGAAAGCAGTGCTGACTGCGATTTTAGAACCCCTGAACGCAAAATCTATTGCGCCTACGTTTTGAACTTCGTTACACATTCTTACGCAGTCGCCGCACAAAATACACTTGCTTGCGTCTTTTACGATACAAGCGGAAGAAAGGTCTTTTTCAAGCGTAGAAGCAGTGTTGTCGAAACGAACCCTGTCTATATTGTATCTCATTGCAAGGTCTTGTAATTTACATTTGCTATTTTTTTCGCAAGTAGTACAATCTCTACAATGATTTGCAAGTAAAAGTTCCAAAATATTTTTACGGTATTTTCTTAACTTTTCGGTATTTGTTTTAATCTTCATACCCGCTTTAGGCGGCGTGGAACAAGCCGCTTCGAATCCGCCCCGTTCGTTTTCGACCATACACATACGGCAAGCACCGTAAATAGAAAGGTCGCTGTAATAACAAAAGGTTGGCATTTTGATACCGATTTTTCTAATAAGTTCCAACAGGTTCTTCTCGCCGTTAATTTCTACAGGAATACCGTCTATAATTACGTAATTTTTATTTTCCATTATTATTTCTCCTTAATAGCATTGAACGGACAAGCAGATACGCAACTTCCGCAACGGATACATTTATTTAAATCGATTTTGAAAGGTTCTTTAATTTTACCGCTAATAGCGCCGACAGGACATTGACGTGCACACTTAGAACAACCTTTACAAATTTCAGGGTCTATTTCTATGCGTTTTAGTTTTTGACATTCGCCTGCAGGGCAACGCTTTTCGTAAATATGCGCTTCGTATTCGTCCCTAAAATATTTAATGGTCGAAAGTACGGGACCTGCCGCAGTTTTACCCAAACCGCAAAGAGCCATATCGGAAATCATTTCGCCGAGTTCTTGCAAAAGTTCTATATCTCCGTCCCTGCCGTCGCCTGCAACGATACATTCCAAAATTTCAAGCATACGCTTGGTACCTTCTCTACAAGGAACGCACTTTCCGCAAGATTCGTTTTGCGTGAAGTTCATAAAGAATCTTGCGACTTCTACCATACAGGTATCTTCGTCCATTACGACTAGTCCGCCCGAACCGATAATTGCGCCTGCTTTTTTAAGCGAATCGAAATCAAGCGGTAAATCCAAATGTTCTTCGGTCAAACAACCGCCCGAAGGACCGCCGATTTGTACGGCTTTGAACTTTTTATCGCCCCTGATACCTCCGCCGATATCGAAGATAATTTCTCTAAGCGTAGTTCCCATAGGAACTTCGATAAGACCTGTATTTTTTACGTTACCCGTAAGAGCGAAAGCCTTAGTACCCGAACTTTTTTCCGTACCGTAGCCCTTAAACCAAGCCGAACCCTTATCTATGATAAGCGGAACGTTTGCAAAAGTTTCAACGTTATTTAATACGGTAGGCTTATCGAACAAACCGTTTTCAACCGTTCTCGGGGGTTTTACTCTCGGCATACCCCTTTTGCCTTCTATCGAAGCGGTAAGCGCAGAACCTTCGCCGCAAACGAATGCGCCTGCACCCCTGTTTATATGCAAATGGAAGGAATGTTCCGTTCCTAGTATATTATCACCCAAAACGCCGATTTCTTCAGCCGTTTTAATTGCCGTTCTAAGTCTTTGAACAGCCAAAGGATATTCAGCCCTAACGTAAATATAACCTTCGGTTGCACCCGTCGCTATGCCTGCGATAATCATACCTTCTAGCATTGCATGGGGATTACCTTCCATTACGGAACGGTCCATAAATGCGCCGGGGTCGCCTTCGTCCCCGTTACATACTACGTATTTGGGAAAATTCTTTTGTCTTGCGACCTGCGACCATTTTTTACCCGTCGGGAATCCGCCGCCACCCCTACCCCTTAAACCGGAGTCGGTTATTTCGGAAATTATTTGTTCGCTAGTCATTTCGGACAAAGCCTTTTCTAAAGCGGTATAACCGCCTTTTGCGATATATTCGCCTACGTCTTCGGCGTCGATATGTCCGCAATTTTCAAAAACTATACGAGTTTGCTTTTTATAGAAAGGAATTTCGTCTTGCTTAGCGTACGCTTTGTTTTGACCGTAAACTAACCTTTCTATCAACTCGTCGTTTACGATTGATTTTTCTACTATTTCGGCGCAATCGGATAATTTTACTTTCGTATATAACCAACCGTGCGGTTCTATACGAAGCAAAGGTCCCATTTCGCAAAAGCCGTTACAACCCGTCTTTTTTACGCCGACAGGGTGTTCAACGTGGTTTTCCAAACTAACTTGCACGTTTAAACCTTTTTCTTCGCAAAGGCGCATAAGTTCGTTGTAAATTTCAACCGAACCGCTCGCTACGCAACCCGTTCCGCCACAGACTAGGATTTTCTTTACCTGCCCGTTTAATTCGCTTGCGCAAACTTTTCTAAAATTTCTTAAATCGTCAATGCTGGTAAATTTAGACATTTTCTTTCTCCTTAATCTGTTTAATCAGTTCAACTACCTTTTCAGGCGTCATTGCAGGATGAACTTCATCGTTTACCATCATAACGGGTGCTAAACCGCAAGCGCCTAAGCAAGAAACGGTTTCGACCGTAAACATAAAGTCGTCGGTAGTTTTTTGCCCTTCCTTAAGCCCTAATTGCTTTCTTAATTCAATTAAGTTCGGGATAGACTTCCTAACGTGGCAAGCGGTGCCGTCACAAACTTTGATGACGTACTTACCTTTTCTTTCTAAAGAAAAGTTTTCGTAAAAAGTTGCAACGCCGTAAATCTTCGCTTCGGGAATATCCAACTTTTTTGAAAGATACGGGAAAATTTCTTCAGGAAGATATCTGTAAGTTTCCTGCGCTCTTTGCAAGATAGCAATAAGCGAACTCTCTTTATTGCCGTACTCTTTGATTGCTTCGTCCAAAACTGAAAAATCAATCTTTTGTTCCATAATCACTCCATATATACAAATAAATTTTTCAACGATTTAATTTTGCCGAAAAAAGCAAAAACGACTAAAAATCGCAATTTTGCGACCGTCGGCAATATATTTTAACATAAAAGTAAATAAAATTCAAGGCTTTTAAGCATTAGTTTACAAAATAATAGTAAAAATAAAAAAATACGGTACAAAAAAACTTAAAACCGTATTTTTTAAGCTGCCGAGCAACCTACTTTCTTGTTTTTACCATATCTTCGAGTTCATTTAAAAATGCGGAAATATCTTTAAAAGAACGGTACACCGACGCAAAGCGAACGTACGCAACGTCGTCGATTTCTTTAAGCCCGTCCATAACCATTTCGCCTATTTTTTTACTGGTTATTTCTTGGTCGAGAGTATTATACACCTGTTTAGTTATATCGTCAACCAACTTATCTATTTTATACATAGGCACGGGGCGTTTTTCGCAAGCCCTGATAATGCCGTTTTTAATTTTGTTAGCGTCAAAAGACTGCCTGTTACCGCCGTTTTTTACTACGAGAACGGGCGTAGTTTCGATAGTTTCGTAAGTAGTAAAACGACGACCGCATTCCATACATTCTCTGCGGCGGCGGATACTTGTGCCGTCTTCGTTAGAACGGGAATCTACGACTTTACTGTCAAGGCAACCGCAATACATACATCTCATAATAAAACTCTCCTTTTCGTTGCTTATATAAATAATACCACATATTGTTGTTTTTGTCTATATTTTTTTAAAATTTACTCAAAATATAATTATAAAAATTGTATTTCGGAGCAAAAATGTTAATTTTCAGTTATATTATGATTGCCGTTTATATGATATCCATAAATATTTACGGAGCAATAATCCTAAGTTTTCAACGCAAGGAAAAATTAGAACTTAAAGAAACGGACGGAACGGTAAGCGACGGAAAACTGTTTTTGACGGGCGCATTAGGCGGTGCGCTAGGCATTTATGTTTTTATGTTTATTTACAAATACAGGTTAAAAAGCCTTTTTTTGATGGTCGTTATGCCTATGCTTATCGCACTTAACGCATACGTAATAATTTTGATTGTAAACAACAATTTAGGCGTTATGTTCGTTTAGGACTTTTCGTATTTCTTTCGAAAAAAACGCCGTTTTCAAAACCCTGAATATGCTTGTCCTTTTCGGCGAGTTGCAAGCGTTTTTCAGCCCAAGCGCAGTATGTTGAATTTTGTTCGATACCCAAATATTTCCGTCCTAATTTTTTAGCCGTTACGCTGGTAGTGCCCGAGCCCAAAAACGGGTCGAACACGATATCGTTCTCGTTTGAACTTGCCAAAATAAGTTTTGCGATGAGTTTTTCGGGTTTTTGAGTGGGGTGTTCGGTGTTTTCAGGCATAGACCAGTACGGAACCGAAATATCGTTCCAAAAATTAGACGGGCAAGTAAAACGGAACTTTTCCCCGTTTTCTTCAAGCCAGTCTTTAGGTTTTCCGTCCTGTTTATAGGGAGCAATTACCTTTTTCCTTACCTTTACGGCGTCCAAATTAAAAGTATAGTCGTCGGAAACAGTTGCGAACCAAATATCTTCCATTGAATTTTTCCAGTTTTTTGCCGCACCTCGCCCCTTTTCCCTTTCCCAAGTTATACGGTTACGCACTTTTAATTTTTTTGAAACGACTTCGCCTATAACTATACTCGATTTCCAGTCGCAACATATATAAACCGACGCAGTAGGCTTGAGCAAGCGTATAAGTTTATCAAGCCAACTTTCGGTATAATTTTTATATTCTTCGAAACCCGTTTCAATAAATTTATTACCGTGAAAGTCCTTCGTAAGGTTATATGGCGGGTCTACTATGGCAAGGTCGCAAAAGGAATCGGGTAATAAATCCAAAGCCTTAAAAGTATCCCCATAAAGAGTTTTATTCGTTTGAAATTTTGAAAATTCGTCAACGCTTACGCAATTCGATAAATATTTTTCATATTCTTCGTCGGTAAGTGCCAACGTTTTATTTCTTAAAGATTTATCGTTCATTTATTCTCCTTTGGGAATTGCGTTTATCAAATCGGTAGCGGTTACCGAATATTCGCCTTTTTCTTCGGCGCAACGCTCGCCCGCTTTGCCGAAAATATATGCGCCTGCGCAAGCACTTTCGAACAAATCGAAATTTCTTGCGGATATACCTGCAATTACGCCTGCAAGCACGTCGCCGCTGCCGCATTTTGCCATTGCGGGACTTCCCGTAGTATTAAAACAAACTCTCTCCCCGTCGGTAATTACGCTTACTGCGTTCTTCAAAATAACGTTTACACAATATTCTTTTGCAAAATTTTTTACGATTCCCACACTACTATTCAAAATTTCGCCTACGGGTATCGAAGTTAATCTTGAAAATTCTTTGACGTGCGGGGTTAGCAACACGTCGGGCTTGGAATTACGCAAAACGTCCACGCCGTACTCGGCTAAACTGTTAAGTCCGTCGGCGTCGATTATAAGTTTACCGTTATAATTACTTAGCAAATATTTTAGCGTTTTATAAACTTCTTCGCTTTTGCCTATTCCCATACCTATCGCAATCGTATCGTAATTTAATAACTTATCTAATCCGTCTTTATCGAAAATTATGTTCCCGTCGCAATCTTTAAGCGTGCCCAAAGTACATTCGGGACATTTGCCTGCATATATAGGAAACAAACTGTCGGGAACGCATAAGTGAGAGTACCCTACGCCTAATCTTAACGCAGAAAGGGACAAACCGGCAAGCATTGCCGAACCGAAATAACTTTTGCTTCCGCCGACGACCGCAGCCTTGCCGTAACTGCCTTTATGCGTATTTTTACTGCGTTTAGGGAAAAATTTTTCGATATCCTTATCTTCTAATCTATAAGCGCACTCGTCGTCCCAAACGCTGATGCCTATATCTTTAACTACTATTTCGCCCGTATAATTCGGACCGTCGTTTAAAAACTGCCCCGTTTTAAATTCCTGAATAGAAACCGTAAAATCCGCTTTTACGGCAACGCCTAAAGGATAGCCCGTATTACCGTCTAAACCGCTAGGGACATCGATACTTATTCTATACGCATCCATAGCGTTTATTTTGTTTATAAGTTCGGCGCAAACGCCGCTTACTTCTCTTTTTAATCCCGTACCGAAAATGCCGTCGATAACTATATCGAATTTATCGTTTAACTTAGATAAGTCGTTTTCTTCGGTTTTTAAAAGGGTTACTTTAAATCCGTGAATAAGCGAAAGTTCTTTTGCGACGACTATTGCGTCCGCCCCGTTATTGCCCTTTCCAGCAACGACTAAAACCCTGCCGCCTTTAAATTTTTTAGTAATTTCTTCAACGACGGCGCAACCTGCACGCTCAACTAAAACGCTTTCGGAAATACCGAGAGTTTCAATAGTGTATTTATCGGCGTTTTGCATTTGTTCTACGGTCAATATTCTTTGCATAACTCAATCA
>CAZMOQ010000048.1:0-7468 GCA_964568155.1 uncultured Clostridia bacterium
GTTTTTCTTTACCGAAACTCTTTTTACCTATCGGGCAGTGAATGATAGCGTTCTTATCGAGCCTATATTCAACCTTACCTGCTTTGGTATCGTTGATAGCCTTTGCTACGTCCATAGTAACCGTGCCCGACTTCGGGTTAGGCATTAAACCTTTAGGTCCTAAAATCTTACCGATTCTACCTACAACGCCCATCATATCGGGGGTTGTAATAATAACGTCGAAATCGAACCAGTTTTCGGTTTGAATTTTTTGAACGAGTTCTTCAGCACCTACGTAATCTGCGCCTGCAGCCTTTGCTTGGTCAGCCTTTTCGCCCTTAGCAAGAACCAAAACTTTTACGGATTTACCCGTTCCGTGAGGGAGCACTAATACGCCCCTTACTTGTTGGTCTGCTTGTTTGGGGTCAACGCCCAAACGAACGTGAAGTTCTACGGTTTCGTCAAACTTAGCCTTTGCCGTTGCAAGAACCAAATCTACTGCTTCGGAAACTTCGTATTGCTTCGTTCTTTCTATTGTTTTTGCGCTTTCTATATAATTTTTACCGTGTTTCATTTAAAAAATCCTCCTTGTGGTACGTACGGGCAATCTAAGCCCTCCCACTTATATGTCAGTCTACGACAAGTACGCCCATACTTCTTGCAGTGCCTGCAATCATACTTGCAGCCGCTTCAAGCGTGTTTGCGTTAAGGTCAGCCATTTTTTGTTTTGCGATTTCTTCGACTTGCGCTTTGGTTATCTTTGCAACCTTGTCCTTGTTAGGTTTAGCGCTACCGCTTTCAATACCGCACGCTTTCTTGATAAGAACGGGTGCAGGCGGCGTTTTAAGAACGAACGTGAACGAACGGTCTTGATAAATCGTCATAACAACAGGGATTATAAGTCCTGCCTGGTCTTGCGTTTTAGCGTTGAATTCCTTCGTGAAGCCCGGAATATTGATACCGTGAGGTCCGAGCGTCGAGCCTACGGGAGGGCCCGGTGTTGCTTTGCCTGCGGGCAATTGCAATTTTACAACCGCTGTAACTTTCTTTGCCATATTTGTATCCTCCATTTAACGTGGTAATATCGTCGCACCGCTTAAAATTTATTTGTACGACTCCCACCTATTTAACGGGAAAACCCGTTATAAACTTATTCTGCTTCGGTAACAATCGTTACCTTTTTAATTTGAACGTAATCGAGTTCTACTTCGGTAACCCTGCCGAACATAGTAACGTTAACCTTCGCCTTTTGCGTAACGTCGTTAAGTTCGATAATTTCGCCCGTAAACGATTCGAGCGGACCGTAAACGACCTGTACCGTTTCGCCGACAATGAAATCTGCGTTAAGCACCTTCTTCTCTATACCGAGCCTTGCGATTTCTTCTTCCGTTAAAGGAAGCGGTCTGCCTTGCGGACCTACGAACCCCGTAACGCCCCTGGTGTTTGTTACAAGATACCAAATGTCGTTTGAATATATCATCTTCAAAAAGACGTAACAAGGGAACTTCTTCCTTTCGACCAACTTCTTTTTACCGTTGGCTTTTTCTTCCAAAGTTTCTTCCGTCGGGATTTGAATTTCGACGATATTTTCCTGAAGGTTGTTGTTTTCGATTAACTTTTCAAGGCTGTCTTTAACCATAGCCTCGTAACCCGAGTACGTATGTATTACATACCACTTAGCCTGTTCTTCAGCCATTATTAACCCCCGATGAGTGCTTTTAACCCCGTCGATAAACCGAAATCGACAAGCGTGATTACAACCAAAAACAAAACAACGACGGCAATAACTATACCCGTGTTTTTAACGACCTTACCGAAAGTAGGCCAACTAACCTTTTTAAGTTCGGAGAAAATCTCTTTACACTTTCTTCCGAATCTTTGAAAAATATTTGGTTTCTTATTCTTTGCTTTCGCTTTTTTCGCAGGCTTCTTTTCAGGTTCTACTACTGCGTTTTCAAGCGTTTCGTTTTCCTTTACCATATTATCTCCTTACGATTCCGTATAGCGGAAAAAACCGTCCGAAATTATTTCGCTTCTTTATGAACGGTGTGCTTTCTGCAATGCGGGCAGTATTTGCTGAGTTCTATTCTGTCAGGGTCGTTCTTCTTATTCTTATAAGTATCGTAATTCCTGTTCTTGCATTCCGTGCAAGCCAACGTAATCTTATTTCTTGCGCCTTTAGCAGCCATAACTTTTACCTTCCAAAGTCAAAAAATTACACCCCCTTTACAGGAGTGCTTATAGATTTTATCATTTATGCGTGCGTTTGTCAAGTTTTTTTTGCGTTTTTTACAAAATTTAACGTTTTTATAATATTTTTATCAATCGCAACGGCATTTTTTCGAAAAATACGGGCAAAATAACTTTATGCCAGCATTTTTTACGCATAAAACGATAGCCGACCAAGTTCTTAAACGCTTGCCGACGGAAATTTTCGATAAAATAACTTCGGCTACGTGTTTTTACGTGGGCGCACAAGGCGCAGACCCGTTTTTTATTTATCAACCTTTCAAAAACAAAGGTTACAATCTAGGAAAAACGATGCACCGCAAAAACGTTGCGGAATTCTTTAAAAACGCTAAAAACATATCTAAAACGACTAGTCAAGACGGAATTTCTTATATTTACGGTTATATAACGCATTATGCCGTCGATATAACTTTTCACCCGTACGTGTATAATCTTGAAAGGCAACTGCGTGCACAACTGCCCAAACGGCGGAAAAAGGATAATTTACATTCCTTAATCGAAAGGGATATAGATTCTTTTATATTTGAAAAGTACGAAAATTCCGACTTAAAAAACTACGATTATCCGATAATTTTAACCGAAGCGGATATTTTTTCGGTTTTCAAAATATTAGATTCGATATTGTGGGATACCTATACAATAAGGCTCGATTTCGACGGTATGCGAAATTCTATATTAAGATTTTTCAGAAAACAAAAATCTTTCTTAGACAAATCGGGAAACAAATTCAAAACTCTTTATGCTTTGGAAACGGTATTGTTTATTCCGCACTTTCTTTCCTATCTTTTTATCAGGGACAACCCCAACCCGCAATTCACGGGGCTTAACACCGACACGAATATTTACGAACTTGCGGAAAAATCGATAGACCTTTCGGTAACCCTTATAAAAGAATTTATCTCCGCCAAAGACGGAGATAAATTAGATTCGAAAAAATTCGGTATCGATTTTAATTTCGGCAAAAATCAGGCTTCGGCAAACTGACTGTTATAAAGTTCGTAATAAAAACCTTTCTTTGCAAGAAGTTCTTTATGCGAACCTTGCTCTATTATTCTACCTTTATTCATAACCAAAATTTTATCGGCGCTTTGAATGGTCGATAGCCTGTGCGCAACTATAAAACTAGTCCTGCCTTGCATCATTTTATCGAATGCGTCCTGAATTTTTATTTCGGTACGGGTATCTATCGAACTTGTCGCCTCGTCCAAAATAAGCATATTAGGCAAATCGAGCATTATTCTTGCAATACATAAAAGTTGTTTTTGCCCTTCGGAAATCCCGCCTGCGTCGTCGCCTATCACGGTATCGTAGCCGTTCTTAAGCCTTCTTATAAACCCGTCCGCATTCGCTTTTTTGGCAGCCTCGACGATTTGTTCGTTAGTGGCTCCGACCGTGCCGTACGATATATTTTCTTTAACCGTACCCTTTTTAAGCCAAGTTTCCTGCAAAACCATACCGTAAGAAGTTCTTAGCGAATTTCTCGTAATCTTTTTAACGTCGGTACCGTCTACGCATATTTTACCAGAATCGACGTCGTAAAACCGCATAAGCAAATTTATAAGCGTGGTTTTTCCGCAACCCGTCGGTCCAACTATGGCAATGCGTTGCCCCTTTGTTACGCTAAGATTAAAATCTTTTATGAGTTCGGTGTTTTTATCGTAAGAAAAGTTTACGTTTTCTATATCTATATTCCCGTCGGGGTTTCGTAAAATTTTTGCAAATTTTACGTCGGGTGATTCCCTTTTTGCGTCTATTACTTCAAAAATTCTACTTGCCGAAACGAATGCGCTTTGAAGTTCCGTCACTACGCCCGAAATTTCGTTAAACGGCTTGGTGTATTTGGTGGCGTACATTAGAAAAGCCGTTAAAGTTCCTACCGTAAACGAAACAGGGTTTTCTATAACCAGCAATGCGCCGACAAGCCCGACCACTACGTACACTACGTTGTTGACAAATCTTGTAGTGGGGTTCGTAAGCGAAGAAAAAAACGTCGCTTTGATTCCGCAATCTTTAAGTTCGTAATTGATTTCGTCAAAGATTTTTTGATTTTCTTGCTCCTTCATATACGCTTTTACTATTTTTTGATTGCCTACCATTTCGTCTACCAAAGCGGTCAACTCGCCTCGTTTTACCGACTGAATTTTAAACTCGTCCGACGTGACTTTGGATACGTATTTCGCCACGAAAAGGGATAACGGCGTCAAAACCGCTACGACCAAAGCGACAATCCAGTTAAGCGAAAGCATTATGATTAAAGTGGCAATTACCGTTACCACGCCGCTGAACAGTTGCGTAAAACCGAGCAGTAAGCCGTCGGAAACTTCGGTAACGTCGGTAATAACCCTGCTTAAAATATCACCTTTGTCGTTGCCGTCTATATACGAAAGCGGAACGTTTTCAAGCGTTTCAAGAGATAAATTTCTTATTTCGCACACGGTTTTGTAGGTAAGTTTTTGCGTAAACACGCCTTGTAACCATTCCGCCACGAAAATAACGGCTACCGTTACGCCGATTTTTATCATTACGCCCGTCAATTTTTGAAAATTAACGTTTTCAACGCCGATTATGCAATCCACGCCGTTACCGATAAATACCGTACACAGCAAGTTTGCAACGACGCTTATCGCTGAAAATATCAGCCCTAAAATTAAATATTTTAAGTTTGGTTTTATAAATACGTATAATTTTTTTATAGTTTCAAAATTGACTTTCTTCATTATTCAGCCCCCTTTGAAACTTGCGAATTACAAATTTCCGAATACGTTTCGCAAGACTTATACAAATCGTCGTGCGAACCTATGCCTACGATTTTACCATCGTCGAGAACTATTATCTTATCCGCCGTTTTTACTGCGGCGGCTCTTTGCGAAATAATAATAACGGTGGTATCGGCGCAGTTTGCTTTTATAGCCCTGCGCATTTTTAAATCGGTTGCATAATCGAGTGCGGAAGAACTGTCGTCCAAAACCAAAATTTCAGGCTTTGCGACTAAGGCACGGGCAACGGTCATTCTTTGCCTTTGACCGCCCGAAAGATTTCTACCGCCTTGTTCTATCATTTTATCGAGTCCTAGCGGATTTTCGTCAACGAAATCTTTTATTTGTGCGATTTCAAGCGCCTTGTAAATTTCTTCGTCGGTCGCATCGGGATTACCCCACTTCATATTTTCTCTAATTGTATTTTTGAAAAGAACCGCTTTTTGAAATACCAAAGCGAACTTGCGCCTTAAAGAATTGAATGTATAATCTTTTACGCACATTCCGTCTACCGTAACTGTACCCGAGTTTACGTCGTAAAAGCGTTCCATTAGATTTATAATAGTGCTTTTTCCGCTACCCGTTCCGCCGATAATGCCGACCGTTTCCCCACGCTTTATCTTAAAATTTATATCGGTTAAAACGTTATCGCCCTTTTCGTTGTACTTAAAACAAACGTTGTCAAAAACAATTACGTCATCAGGGTGTTCGTCGTTGGTTTTTTCGCCTTCCGTAAGCGAAGGGGTTATATCTAAAATTTCTTTTATTCTTTGGGAAGAAGCGCTGCCTGCGGCAGTAACCGTTATAAGCAAAGCGAATGCGGTAAGCGCAAGCAATATTTGCGATAAATAATTTATCAATGCGCTTATTTGTCCTTGCGTTATTATGCCGTCGTAAACGAAACCGCCACCGAAATGCAATACCAACAACACGCCGATATTTACGAAAACGTAGGTCGCAGGGTTCAACAGCGAAGAAATTTTTCCCGTAAGAGTTTGTAAATTCATAAGCTTTTTATTCTTCTTACGAAAATTTTTCAATTCGTCGTCCTGCATCGCAAAAGCCCTTACAACTCTTACGCCCGATAAATTTTCCCTTGTAATTCCGTTTAGTTCGTCCAAACCTTCTTGTATTTTTTTGTTTTTAGGGATAGTTACCGCCATAATTATCCAGATTATAACAGCCATAACCAAAGTTACCCCTAAAAAGATAAAGCCGATTTTTACGTTGATTAAAAACGACGCTATTATTGCGCCCGCAACGATGAAAGGCGAACGCAAAAACAATCTTAAAAACCTGTTTACGCCCTTTTCCGCTTGATTTATATCCGAAGTGATTCGGGTAATAAGCGTAGGAAGCCCGACGCTGTCCAAATCGCTATGAGAAAGCGAATTTATTTTTTTATACGTTGCGCTTCTGAGTTCAGTACCGAATCCGTGTGCCGCCTTAGCCGCAAAATATTGAGCGATTATAGAGCAACACAAACCTAACAAAGCAAAAAAGCACATTGCCATAACCAAAAAATAACAATAATAACGATTATTGTATTTTATGCCTACGTCAATCATTTCGCCCATAAGTATGGGGACTATCAATTCCAAAATCGCTTCAAAAAACTTGAATAGCGGCGCAATTATGCACTCTAATTTATAATTTTTTAGGAATTTTGCTAATTTAAACATAAAATTATCACCTTATATTTTCAAAAAACATCACCAGTCGTCCTTAGGTGTAAGTTTAATATCGTCATAATATTCAAAATACTTTTCTTTTTGCGTTTTCTTATCGGCGTGCGGAAGTTCACATTCTTCGAATCCGTCTTCTTCGCAAGTGTCGCTTAAACGCATCAAATCGTAATCAGACATTTTTTCTCCGTTTTTTATTTATAAATGTTAATACTCGTCATTCTTTCGTTTGCCCCTGCGAACGAAAAATCTATTTTTACCTGTCATTCTAAACGCAGTGAAGAATCTTTTTTTATTCTCGCAAGAAAATTTTTTGTAAAAAAAGATTCTTGCGAAAAGGAGAAACCGCCATTTTTGCCTTACGATTTACCTGAATAGGCAAATCGTTGGCTCTTTGGCGTGTTTCGACGCTGTCATTCTGAACGAAGTGAAGAATCTCTTTGTATTACTTGTCTACAACTGCGTTACTATTACATTCACTTTTTTAGATACTTCGACAGGCTCTCTACGCTCGCCTGCTCAGTATGACAGGACTACAGTTATTCTTCTTTTGTCTTTCTAAGCGGAATGAAAAATCTCATTTCCCTTGTAATTCTTACTCACAATCATTTTTCTTTCGTTCGCTTATGCGAACGAAAGAAAAATCTTTACTATTTAGACGCTTCGTAAGTAGGGCTACGAGGCAGGGCTCAGCGTGACACGGTTTGGATAATTTTATATCCTGTCATTCTTTTTTTATGTCATTCTGAGCGTAGCGAAGAATCTCTTTGTATTACTTGTTTGCAACAGCGTTACTAT
>CAZMOQ010000049.1:0-7279 GCA_964568155.1 uncultured Clostridia bacterium
TTTTTCAAGTATTCCGTAATATATTTTAAAATTATAACGACTTTTTAACCGAACGGCTTACAATTTGCGTTACAATGAACATTACTTGCGAAACGGATAAATAGATTCTTCGTTCGCAAAAGCGAACTTAGAATGACAGTGGTTATATTATACTGAGCAGGTAAGCAAAACATTCCTACCACCTGTCATACTGAGCAGATTTGCACGGCAAACCTGTCGAAGTATCTAAAGCGCAAATGTAATAGTGTTGCAACAGCCGACAAGAAAGGCTAAAAGATTCTTCGTTTGCTTTGCAAACTTCAGAATGACAGGTTAGAAAAATTTTAAAAAAAATAAAGTCGGGGGCGGAAACAATATCAACCTAAAAGTATCGACCGAAAATTAGGTTTTACTTAAGTTAAGCCTTCCCCGACTTTAAATAAATTTTAAATTGTATAAGCAATGCTATTTATTGTAAGTTACGTAATAAACACCATTCATTTTGAGCGGAACAATATTCTAGATAATTCTATTACATTTACTTCTTAGATACTTCGACAGGTTTGCTGTGCAAACCTGCTCAGTATGACAAGTGGGGACGGCTCGCTATGCTCGCCTGCTCAGTATGACAAGGTATTGTGTCATTCTAAGTTTGCGAACGCAGTATTTCAAACTTGAAGTCGTAAAAATGCAAATTTTTACGGCAAAACGAATAGTTTTGCAAAGATTTTGCCGTAAGGCAAAAGATTTACTTCTTATAGTTTATACGGTTCCGCATTTATATTCCCTGAAAAGATATCGTAACCAAGTACGTCCGTACTGTCGGTCAATACGTCTTGCCCCGAAAGCGAAATAACGCTGACTTTTGGCGGAAAATAATTTCTTTTGTGATTTTTCATTTTAACTTTCCTTAAATTACTCCGTTCTTAGCGCAACGACGGGGTCTTTTTTAGATGCGCTCCTTGACGGGATTATACCTGCAATCAAAGTAAGCGCCATACTTATAAGAATTAATATTATTGCGCCGCTTATCGGCAACATTGCCTGCAATTTTGCAATGCCCGTTAATGCGTAAAGTATAATATTTATGGGTATACACAACAAATAAGTAATCAGCACGCCGAACAAGCCCGATGCAAAACCGATAATAAGCGTTTCGGCATTGAACATACTCGATACGTCTTTCTTCGAAGCACCGATTGCCCTTAATATACCTATCTCCTTAGTTCTTTCCTGTACCGAAATAAGCGTTATTACGCCTATCATTATGGACGAAACTATCAACGATATGGAAACGAATGCGATAAGCACGTAAGTTACTGCGTCAACTATTTGCGTTACGGACGACATCATAAGCCCTACGTAATCGGTATAAGCGATTTTGTCGCTTTCTTCTACGCCTTTATTATATCTTGCAATTTCTTCTTCGATAACGTCCTTACTTTTAAAGGTGGAAGAATAAATATTTATCGACGACGGACTGTCTATATCCAAACAACCCATTTTTACCAAGTTATCTTCATAAGTAGAAGTTGAAAATTCGGTTATTTCGTCGTAATACTTAGCGGCTTGTTCGTCGGTCATTTCTGCAAGTGCCGCAGTCAATAAAGCAACTTTTTGGTTGTCGGATACGCCTTCAAGTTGCCCTTTTACACCTAACGCAATTCCTTCTTTAACCTTTTCTTCAATGGTCGGGCGAATTAAAGTTTTTAATTCTTCTAAACTCATATCGGCAAACAACGCTTTTATCGTTTCCGTATCCCAGCCCATTTGCTCCGCAAGCGTTGCCGCTATCATCTCGACAAGAGCATTTTTATCGGTATAATTTGAAAGTATAGCGTCGGTTTGAGCCTTCAACTGTTTTTCTTCAGCATCTACGCAAAGCATTTTGACGTAAATTTCCGCTTTTGTAGCGGCGGACATTCCGTCTACATAGTTAATAAACGCAGTCTTTTTTTCTTCGTTAGTTAAACTACCCGTATTAGAATTAAAGGGTTTACCCGTAAAAATATCTACAGTTGGTTCTTCCGCCTGTGCTGTATATACGTCGGATTCTTTCGCCTGATTTATGATATATTCGGTAAGTAGCGAAGTGTAACCTATCCCCGAAGAAAGTAAGTTTGCATCCGAACCTTTTTTAGGACGAACGATACCCGTTACTTTAAGTTCCAAAGCATCATTGTAAAGCCCCGCAAGGAGCACTTCGTTTTTGCTTATATTTTCACTTATATCTTCCCATATGTCATTTTCTTTATTATAATTATAACAATCATAAGGCATAATAACTTTGTAAGTTCTACTCTTTATTTCGGAATATTTCCATTTTTGCGTATCTTCGGGCATTTGTTCACCTTTGATAGCGGAATCTATGATTTTATCTATATCTTTTTGTTCTAAAAGTCCTAAAGCGTAAAGGGTTAAGTCGTCAAGTTCGTTATTTTCGTTTACGACAAGAACGATTTCGTCATATTCGTTAGGCCAAGAACCGCCGTCGATAAGTTCGTACTGTTCGGTTATGGTTTTATTTATAACTTCGCCGTCAAGCCCCGAAAGCATTTCCTGCCAAAGCCCCGAACTTGCCATAGATAGCATCGGCGAAGAAGTCATTCCGCTAGAAGTAGAACTGTCAGTACCCCCCCCCGAAGTCATTTTACCAAGCATATATTTGCTTATCATTTCGGTCATAAGTTCGCCCGTGTCCGATTTTATAATCTTTTCGTCCACGTTTTTGGTATAAACCGAAAAATCTAAATTATACGTATATTGTAAACCGCTGACTGCCGAAGAAAGTTTGCTGCCTTCGGTATTTACTTCGTCAATCAAGAATTTTTTAAACGACTTTAGGTTGTTTGAATTTGTTTTAGTATTGCCCAAAGCGTTTACTAAATCGCTTATTATTTGGTCTTTATAAATTGCGTCCTTATCGTGTTCGACGTCGTCTTTGCCGACGTTCATAAAACTTTTCATAAGGGAAGTTAAATCGACCGAAGTTTCTTCTATCGCAAGCGGATAGGAGGCAAGCGTGGTTTCCTGCACGTGGTTTATATAACCCGTTGTTCCTTCGGAAACCGCCAAAATAAGCGCAATGCCTATTATGCCGATACTGCCTGCGAAAGAAGTGAGAACCGTTCTCCCTTTCTTTGTAAATAAATTTTTAAGGGATAAGTTGAAAGCCGTCCAAAACGACATAGTCGGCTTTTTTGCCTTTTTGGTTTTTACGCCTTTTTCTTTTTTAGGCTTTACTACGGGGGTTTTTGAAACGTACGGCGAACTGTCCCCTATTACTTCGCCGTCCAACATTCTTATTATTCTGGAAGAATATTTTTCGGCAAGTTCGGGGTTGTGCGTTACCATTATAACCAACCTGTCTTTGGAAACGTTTTTAAGTATATCCATTACTTGAACGCTGGTTTCGGTATCGAGCGCACCCGTAGGTTCGTCGGCTAAAATAATCTCGGGATTGTTGACAAGCGCACGGGCTATCGCAACCCTTTGCATTTGTCCGCCCGAAAGTTGGTTCGGCTTTTTATTTATTTTATCTTTAAGCCCTACTTCTTCAAGCGCCTTTATAGCCCTTTCCTTACGTTCGCTTTTATTAACACCCGATAAAGTTAAAGCAAGTTCTACGTTTTTAAGCACCGTTTGGTGGGGTATAAGGTTATAAGTTTGGAAAACGAACCCAACCGAATGATTACGATAGGTATCCCAGTCCCTGTCGTTATAATCTTTGGTGGAAGTTCCGTTTATAACCAAATCTCCGCTGGTATACTTATCCAAACCGCCTATTATGTTAAGAAGCGTGGTTTTACCGCAACCCGACGGACCTAAAATAGATACTAGGTCGCTACGGCGAAAATCTATGCTTACGCCTTTCAGCGCAACCACTTTGTTATCGTCGTCGCCGTATTCCTTTACTACGTTTTTTAAACAAAGCATAATAACACCTACTGTTTTTTTTATTTTTTCGTTATTTTATCACGCTTGTATTTAAAATTCATTTAAACGAACGTAAGGTTTTTAACTTGCCTTTTTGTAACCGTCTACAAAAGAAAATTCTATTTCTTTTGTGGCGTCGGGGAAAACCGACGCCACTACCGTGCCGCTTAGGTCGGTACGGTAAATTTTTGATTTCACTTCCGTAAGCCGTTTCAAAACATCTTCGTGCGGATGACCATACTCGCCACCTGATGAAATTACCGAATACGTCGGATTTATTACTTTTAAAAAATCTTCGCAAGAAGAAGTATTTCCGCCGTGATGCGCAACCTTAAGTATATCTATATTTTCTAAATTCACGCCGTATTTGCCAGAAGCCCCTTCTAAAATATTATAATAATTATTTTTATAATTACTTATAACTTTTTCTTCAACTGCGGTTATCGTATCGCCCGTAAATAAAATGCGTTTTCCAAAATACTCTAAAAACATTATGGGCGAAACGCCGTTTTTATCATCTCCCGACGGATTAGTTTTATTAAGATTACTGTATTCGTCCTTAGTCGGCGCAAGAAAAGCAATAAAAAAATTGTTTTCAGGCTTTTCGCTTTCTATAACGTCCGATATGTAAGAATTTACTATTTCACAATTTTGCGATTCGCCGTTTTCATCGGTATAAGTTTCTATTTGCAACTTTTCGTAAAAATATTGATAAGTTTTCGTAATAGACGTATTTTTCAAATCAGGTACATACGCTTTTTCTACTTCAAAATTATCAAGAACTTCCCACATATTACCGACATGGTCGGAATCGGAATGTGTAACCACCAAATAGTCAATAGTTGTTATTTTAAGCGAATTTAAGTAATTTACTATATATTTTGAAATTTCGGTTGGACCTGTATTTCTACCGTCACCGCTGTCTATAAGCATAATAGTATCGTCGGGTAATTCAACTAAAATACTATCCCCTTGACCGACGTCTAAAAAATGCACCCTTAAGTCGTTTTCGCCTTTTGCTTCGTTCTTTATAGGGTTAGAATCGGGGTCTAATACGCCGATTATTTCGTCTAAAGCCGAATTTATATCGTCTAATATACCAGATATATCGCAAGCCGTCGAGAATAATAACAAAACTGCGCTTAACGATACTGCAACAAATCTAAAAAAGCCTTTGCGTAGTTTTTTCATTTTAGTTTTCCTTTTTTATTTATTTTTTTCTTTTTATATTTTTGATATCGGATAAAATTTTATCCATATTATCCATTGCTATATTATAGCCTATTTCGTACATTTCGTGAAAATACGAGAACGAAACGGGGCTGTAATCCCCTAAATCGGGGCGGAGCATCGTATTTGAAAATTCGTACCCCTTTTTGGTGGAATCTATTCTTTCAAACTTAACGTTGGTGAAAAATTCACCCAAAAAGCCTGCTTTGGTTTCCTTTTTATATGCGGCAAGGTCTATGCCTACAATATAATCCGCCCCCATATTTTTTACTATGTCCGCAGGAACGGAATTTGCAAAAGCGCCGTCTATATAATACTTTCCGTCTATATCCACAGCCTTAAAAAAGGGCGGATACGAACTAGATGCGCAAAGCGCTTTCGCCACGCTGCCGCTTGAAATATCGAATTCGGCACCCGTTTCCATTTCGGTTGCAACCGCAACGAAGGGTTTTTTAAGTTCGTCGAAAGTCAGGTCGCCTATATAGCGGTTTAACACGTCTTCCAAACGGACGGTATCCATTTTAACCATAAACAGGTTTACTATTTCTTTAAAATTAACCGTTTGCAAAAGATGCATAATTTCGTCCGAAGTATAGCCGTTTGCATAAAATGCGCCCACTATACTGCCGATACTTGTGCCTGCGATATAATCGAACTCGATTCCGTTTTCTTCAAACGCCTTCAATGCGCCGATATGCGCAAGACCTTTTGCGCCGCCGCTGCCGAGTGCCAAACCTAATTTTGGTACGTAGGGCTTTCTTTTGAATATCTTAGATAAAAACATTATTCTTCGTTCTCCTTAGTTTTGGGTTTAGAAAGCGCAATTTTTATTATCACAACCGCAAGCAATATTACGGCAAGCCCGAGTACACCCCAAAGTATTATATCCACGTACGGCAAAAACGCTTCCGCAAGTAAGGAAATTATAAGACCTGCTATCATATTGCCTAAAACCGCAGGCAAAACCGCTTGTTTGAAGTTAAGGTTCAAAAACACCGCTACGGCAGTACCCGTCCAAACGCCCGTCATAGGCAACGGAATTGCGATAAATATAAACACGCCTAATATTTTTATTTGCGTTTCGTTTAGACCTTTGCGTTTTTTTTTGCGGACTTCATCGGCTTTCTTTTCGAAATAACTTTCTACCTTTAACGCAAAAGCGTTAAACCACTTTATTTTTTTTAATAGGTTAAGAATGGGCTTTAATAAAAAGAATATGGGAAAAAACACCATAGTGGAGCCTATGTACGGCAATAAAAAGCCGTATAAAAAGTTAAGCCCCGCTTCCCTTGCGAAAAGAATACCGCCTTTAAGTTCTATAAGCGGAATAAGCGAAACCAACGCCGACGATAAATAAACGTTACCGCCGACAAGATTATTTACGAAATTTATTACGGAATCCATAAAAAATCCTCCAAAAATAACTTTGACTTTTTCCCTTTTAAGAGTATAATGTAAGCAAAAATATGCAAGCACGAAGTATTTGCAAATATTTTTGCGACACATTTCAACATACGGCTGTTATTTGCGTTCAGCAAATAACAATTGCGTCAGCAATGCAAAAATTTTATTTTTGCTAGCCGTTTTATGTTATAATACAAGCGTACCTTTGCGTTCCGCAAAGGGAAAACTAGCGTTTTCTACGGCTTTTTTTAAAAAAAGCCGTACGCTAACTTGAAACACGTCGCAAAAATGTCCTTGCAAGCAAACATTTTTGCTAGTGTTTTAATACAAGAAATTGTTTGCTTTGATTACCTGTCATTCTGAACGCAGTGAAGAATCTATTTAGACGCTTCGTAGGTAGGGCTACGGGGTAAGGCTCAGCGTGACATTGTTTGAAATATTTTATACCCTTGTCATTCTGAGCGTAGCGAAGAATCTCTTTGCGTTCCTTGTTTGCACTGCGTTTTTAGATACTTCGACAGGCTTGCTACGCTCGCCTGCTCAGTATGACAGGATGGAAAATTATTCAGACAAAACTTCCGATATTATAATTTATCGTTGCAATATTTGCTGACGCAAATTATTTGTAAAATTGACAAATTTTACAAATGTGCTAAAGCACATTGCAACTTCAAAATTGAAATACTGCGCTCGAAAGCCTGCAAATACTTCGTGCTTGCGCTTTCTCGCT
>CAZMOQ010000050.1:0-7024 GCA_964568155.1 uncultured Clostridia bacterium
TGCAAAATCGTTCCCTACCGTTTCGCAACGGGGAGTCATATCCCAACCGCTTTCAGCAATGGCGTAAAGATTTTCGCTTATTTTTAATTTATCGTGCTTTTCGCTAGGCTCGATGCCTACCCTGCCTACGTAATACTCATAACAATCAAGCACCCTTGCGTTGGTTGCGGAATGTCTATATCCCGAAAGTCCGCACGGCGTGGTTCTATCCGTTTGCCAAAAATTAAGTTCGGTTATACAAGCGTGCAAAAATTTTTCTATAATTTTTTTATCTTTTCTATATTCGTAAAGGTCGTAAACAGCCCTTGTAAAAAGCGGCGGTTGCGTACTTGCAACTATCCTTGCGCTGTTCGGAATATACCCGAAAGTATATAAAAGGGACATAAAATTATCCAAATTATTTTCGGCTTGCTCGTCTAACCCGTCGGAAAGCAACCCGACGTTTATAAAATAAGTATCCCAGTAATACAAAGTGTTAAAGCCTTCCGACGCACTTGGTACGGAAAAGGGCTTTCTTAATTTAATAAGCCAACCGTCGTCTTCCATAGTAGCAGGATTACGTACGGTGTTTTCCCAGTTTTTTTCTATATATTCGCTAACTTTCATAAAAACTCCGTTTACATTTTAATAAAATAAGGTAAAATTTCCACAGGTGCGCACACAGTTACGGTTTTTCCGCCGTCGAACACCTGTGCAGTGGGTTCGTAAAGCCATTTACCGAACGGCAAATAAACCGTTTGCGTAAGTTGACCTTTATTAAGCACGGGTGCAACCAGCAATTTTCCGCCTATAAAAAATTGCGAAGTGTTTTCGGGCATAACGCCGTACTCGAAAAACGTGCTTCTTATTATAGGCAAGCCCGTTTTTGCGCTGTTTTCCACTTCATCTAAAATAATTCCCATATACTTCGAACGAAGTTTTAACATATCCAAAATTATTTTTTTAAGTTGCGGCGAATAGTTCCAAAGCGTTTTACTGAATTGCAAACTAGGCATCAACGTTGCAAGTTGCATATATCTTATATTTAGTTCTTCGTCTTCTTTAACGCCGTTGAAAACGTCGCCTATCAAACCGCCGCCGACCATATCTGGACAAGTATACGGATAGCCGAAAAGCCCTTGAACCAGCATCTTTTTAACTAACCCGTCAAAGCCGTTGTCTTGGTCCTTCCAAGCGTGGCTTTTATCGCAAACCCTTTGCATAACGGGCAATCCGCCGCATTTATAGGTTACTCTTAATTCCGAAATGCCGTATTTTGCGGCGATTTTTCCGTAAATTTCGCATAAATTCATACCCGAAACAGGCTTATCTTGAGAATTGCAAACGTTTGCGCCGTAAATAGACGATTCGCCGCCGTCCATTTTAACGCCTTTAACGCCGTAAGTATTCATAAGATAATCTATTTTATCGGTAAACCATTTTTCGCCGTCGGGCACGGTTAAATCGACGCACGCCGAATACCCGTTCCACCAACTTGCAAGTAAGGGATTTCCGTCTTTTTTAAGAAGCAAATTTTTCTTTAAAAGTTCCCTGTACTCGGCACTGTCGGGCGAAACGTAAGGCGTAATCCAAACGACCGCAGTAAAACCGAGTTTCGCAAGTTTTTTACACATTTTCGCAGGGTTAGGAAATTCATATTTCTTAAAATCCCAGTTGCCGTAATAAGGCGACCAACCGTCGTCGATTATTATTTCGCCTGCGGGCATACCTGCTTTTAAAATGCTTTTTGCAAAATTTATTACGCCATCTTGCGTTTGATTATACCCAAGTGCCATCCAAGTGCAATATTGCGGTTTTTCAAAAAGTTCTTTATCGGGTGCACCCTGCCCTGCGTAATATTTATCTTTCAAATATTCGTATGCGTTTTTAAAAGAATCTTTTTCTCCGTAATCGAAATCTTCGCTTGTGCTTATATTTATTTCGCCGTTATCGATATCTAAAACGAAATCCCCTTCTATATAAACGTATCTGCCGTTAGTGCTTAGTAAAACGGGGTTTAATTGATTAGCAAAACGACCGTTAACGGTATCTATATGGGTTTTGGTTTTCTTATCGTACGGCATATTTATGGTATCGTCGATAAAACCGCCGTACCAAAATTCGTCGTCCGCTATACTTATTTTTAGTTCTTTCATAGAAATCACCTATATTTTTATAAGTAGAAAAAAAGAAATCTCATTAACGAAATTTCTTTTTTAAAAAGCCCTGCGTCCGCAAAAAACAATTTGCTTTTAACGGACGAAATTAAATTACATATTTTTTTCAAGCAAAGTAACTATATCCTGCACCGTTTTGATATCAACGGTTTCTTCTTCAGGCATAGTAACGTTGAATTCTTCTTCAAAAGTCATAAGCATTTCAACGATATCCAAAGAATCGGCACCCAAATCTTTAACTATTTCTTTTTCGGGGGTTATATCGTCAGCGGATATACCTAATTGATTTGCCATAAGTTCTTTTACTTTATCTATAGTAGCCATTTCCATTCCTCCAAATATTTGCAAAGCAAATTTACTAAATAAAATTTTAATATATTATACTCAATATGTCAAGCATTTTTTCGTTTTTCTACCGTTTTTAAAGGTTTCATCGAAAGCGAAATTCTATTTCTTTTGTTATCGACGCCGATTACCCTTACTTTTACTATTTGACCTACCTTTAATACGTCGCTGGGATGTTTTATGTATTTATCGGTTATTTCGGATATATGAACAAGTCCGTCTTGATGCACGCCTATATCTATAAATGCGCCGAAATCGGCAACGTTTCTTACCGTACCTGTAAGTTCCATACCTTCTTTAAGGTCTGCAATACTCATAATATCGTCACGAAGCACGGGGCTAGGAAGCGAATCCCTTATATCCCTGCCGGGTTTTAAAAGTTCGGTAACGATATCGTTCATAGTAGGCACGCCTACGCCGATTTTATCGGCAACGACTTGTTCGCCTTCGGCTTTTATTCTAGACGGTAAATCTTTAATGTTTCCGTTCTTTACGTCGTCGTCCGTAAAACCGAAAAGTTTTAAAAGTTTTTCGGCGCTTTCATACGATTCGGGGTGCACGGCGGTATTATCGAGAATGTTCTTTCCGTCGGTTATCCTTAAAAAGCCTGCACACTGCGTGAACGCTTTTTCGCCTAGTTTATTGACATTTAAAATTTCTTTTCTAGAAGTAAATTTACCGTTTTCTTCCCTATACGCAACTATATTTTTAGCAATACCCGAATTAAGCCCCGCAACGAACTTCAAAAGAGAAACGCTTGCGGTATTAAGGTCAACGCCGACGCTGTTAACGCAATCTTCCAAAACGCCGCCGAGAACGCTGTCAAGCCGTGCTTCGGGCATATCGTGCTGATACTGTCCTACGCCGATTGACTTGGGGTCTATCTTTATAAGTTCGGCAAGCGGGTCTTGCAACCTTCTTGCGATAGAAACTGCGGAACGCTCCGCAACGTCGTAATCGGGGAATTCTTCCGCACCGAGTTTGCTTGCCGAATATACCGACGCACCTGCTTCGCTTACGACTATATAAGAAACTTTTTTATCGATTTCTTTTAACGTTTCGGCAACGAAAATTTCGGATTCCTTAGAAGCCGTCCCGTTACCTATGGAAATTACTTGCACGCCGAATTTATCGATTATGGCTTTTAAAGTCTTTTTTGAATTTTCGATATCGCTTTTCGGCGGCGTGGGATAAATAACGGTTTTATAAAGAACTTTACCGAATTCGTTTACTACGGCAAGTTTACAACCCGTTCTATACGCAGGGTCGTACCCCAAAACCACTTTGTTTTTAAGCGGCGGTTGCATTAAAAGCGGACGAAGGTTAACTTCAAACATTTTTATCGCTTGTTCGGACGCTTCGTCGGTCAAAAGCGTTCTTATTTCCCTTTCGAGCGACGGGAATATAAGCCTTTCGTAACTGTCGGCGGCGGCTTCTTCGACTAGATACGTGGTTATACTGCCGCTTTTTACCACGCTTGCCGAACATATACGGCTACCGAACGCCTTATCGAATTCTATTTTTACTTTTAAGCAGCCTTCTTGCTCGCCCCTGTTAAGCGCAAGCACCCTGTGGCTTTTGATTTCGGAAACGGGTTCGGAATATTCTTTATACATATCGTAAGTGCCCGTTTCGTCATCCTTAACCAACTTTGAAGAAATATACGCTTGCTTTAAGAAAATAGTTCTTAATTTTTTACGCAAGTTTGCGTCGTCGGAAATTCTTTCGGCAATTATATCTTTTGCGCCATCCAACGCTTCTTTTTCGTTTTTAACGCCCTTTTCTTCGTCAACGAAAGGTTTGGCAAGTTCTTCGACGGAACCTTCTTTAATTTCTTGTGCGATAATTATATCGGCAAGCGGTTCAAGTCCTTTCGCCAAAGCGACGGTCGCCCTAGTCTTTTTCTTTTGTTTGTACGGGCGGTAAATATCTTCGACTTCGGTAAGAGTTACCGCAGCCGAAAGTGCGGTTGCTATTTCTTCCGTCATTTTGCCTTGTTCGGTAATTAAAGAAGTAACTTCTTCCTTTCTTTTTTCTAAATTTCTTAAATATTGAAGTCTATCGGCAAAATCCCTTAAAATTTGGTCGTCAAGATTACCGTGCATTTCTTTACGATACCTTGCTATAAAAGGAATGGTATTGCCTTCGTCGATTAGTTTTATAATATTATCCGCATAAACGGGGTTAAGTTTGAATTCTACCTGTAATTGTTTTGAAACGTCCATTATTTTACCTTCATCTTTTTTAATTTTTCTTTATCTGAAGCGCTTACCCTAAACGATTCTATCGTTTTTTGCACCGCTTTATTAAATGTGAATTTATCGAGTTTTGCCCTATGTAAATATTCTTCGGTTTGCTTCGGAAATTTTACGTAACATACCGAAATTAACCACGCAACAGCCATTTTTACATAATAACCGTCGTGTTTCACTTCGTCGCAAACGTCAAAAACGTAACTAAGATATTCTTCTTCGACATAATAATCTAATAAAATTACTAGCGCAAGGCGTATTTGAAACTCGCCGCCGCTTAAATACTTAGGTATTTCGTTAAGAAATTCTTTTTTATGTTTTTTTATTATTTTAAACGTTGCCACGCCCGTATCACACACGCACCAGTTGTCTATTAAAACCGAAAATTTTTCAAGATTTTTTACAAACTCTGAATATTCAGTTTTCATATACCCTAAAACATAGCCGTGCAGTTGTTTTTCTTCCAAACTGCGTTTAGTAAAGTTTAAAAATTCTTCGGGGTTTTCGCTTGCGATGCGTTTTGCAAAAGAACGCAATACGGGAACTCTTACGCCGTAAATATAATCGTTTGTAGGCGTAAGTTTTTTTGAAAAATTTTTCAAACTTTCTTCGGCGTTGTCATTTAAAAATTTTATAACTTCGTCGTACGTCATATATTCTCCGTATAAAGCACCAGCATACCGTATTTATCGAGTTTAGCGTTATTTACGCACTTTTTACCCGTTAAAAGGTCGTATAAACAACCGTCGAAACTGAAATCGTACTCGTCGTCGCCGCAATTTACGGCTACGATAACGCCGTCGTTACCGATAAAACGCTTAAAAATCAAAGTCGATTTATCCCTTAAAAGTTCCTGATATTCTCCGCCGTCAAAAGGCTTTTTTGTGCGGATTTTTCCAAGCAAGGAATACCATTTTACAAGTTCTTCGTCTTGGTTATCCCACGCAAAGAACCTGCGGTTTAACGGGTCCCTGAAACCTTGCATTCCTATTTCGTCGCCGTAATAAACGCACGGCACGCCGCATAAAGTATATTGCAGCAGGGCTGCTTTTTTAAGTTTTTCCTTTGCCGATTGCAAAGCGTTTCCGCTAAGTCTATATTCGGCAAGTTCGGTTATATTCCCGGTCGACGGTTTTTCGCCCAAAGCGGTAAGAATACGTTCTGTATCGTGCGTGCCTAAAATAGTCATACACACGTCCAAACATTGTTTCGGATAGTGGTCTATTTGCGAAAGAATTAAATTTGCGATATCTTCGGCTTTTCCGTCGGTTACAAATTTTATTATTGCGTTTTTAAGGGGGTAATTCATAACCCCGTCGAGTTCCGAGCCTTGAAAATACTTTCTTCTTTCCCCGTACGCTACTTTATTAGAAGCGTCTTCCCAAACTTCGCCTATAACTACGGCGTCGTCGTTAACGCTCTTTACGGCGTTTCTTATCTTAGAAATAAAACAATCGGGCAATTCGTCGGCTACGTCAAGCCGCCAACCGCCTATCCCCAAAGCGGTATATTTCGATAGAACGCCGCTTTCGCCCGTAATAAAATTTACGTATTCGGGATTGCTTTCGTTTACCGCAGGCAGGGTTTTTATTCCCCACCAACTGTCGTATTTATCAGGATAATTTTTGAAATTATACCACTTATAGTAGGGCGAATTTTTATCGTTATACGCTCCGCCTTCGCCGTAAGTTTTGTTTTTGTTGAAATATACGCTGTCCGAGCCCGTGTGATTAAACACACCGTCAAGTATTATTTTTATACCTTTATCGTTTGCGGTTGAAATAAGTTGTTTGAAATCTTCTTCGGTGCCGAGCATAGAATCTATTTGCATATAGTCCCCCGTATCGTAACGATGGTTACTATACGCTTTAAAAATAGGGTTCAAATACAAAACGGTTACGCCTAGATTTTTAAGATAATCTAACTTTGAAATTATTCCTTGAAAATTACCGCCGAAAAAGTCGTTATTAGTAATTTCTCCTTCTTCGTTAGGCAAAAAAATCGGATTATCGGTTAAACTTTCGTGTATTACCCTTCCGTCAACTGCATCGGGAATTTTACTGCGGAAAAACCTATCGGGGAATATTTGATACATTACCCCGTTTTTTAACCAAGCAGGAGTTTCGAACTTATCGTAAACGGTAAGTTGATAAAAAATCGGTGCGTCGGTAATTACTGCGTTTAAGTTTGCGCTTGCGCCCAAAAAATCGCCGTTTCCGAAAGAAAAGCAATAAAAATACAATCCGCTTTCTTCTATCTTAAGTTCGCAAG
>CAZMOQ010000051.1:0-6699 GCA_964568155.1 uncultured Clostridia bacterium
TTCCGCTAATTTTTTGCAAAAATCGAAAGCGTTTATATCGGTAATTTCCTTCCAACCCGAAACTGCGACGTATCCGTTCAATTCGTCTACTCCGACCGCTATTTTTTTGGGGTATTTTTTCGCCATTTCTTTAACGAATTCGAAATCTCTTACTGCGACCGTACCTAAAATAACTCTACCGACTCCTGCGGAAAGATACTTTTCTATACTTTTTTCGGTACGTATTCCGCCGCCGACTTCCACGAATGTATCGGTGCTTTCCAAAATGCTTTTGATAGTGGTTGCATTATCGGCGTTGCCGCTTTTAGCGCCGTCAAGGTCTACTGCGTGCAAATGCCGTGCGCCGTCCGCATAAAACTTTTTGCAAGCGTCTAACGGCGTTAAAGCATATTCTTTTACCTTTCCGTAATCGCCCTTAGTGAGCCTTACCACTTTTCCGTTTATAATATCTATTGCGGGGTATATCAGCATAATTTCTCCGTAAAATCCACAAACGCTTTTAATATTTTAAGTCCCGTTTCTCCGCTCTTTTCGGGATGAAACTGAGTGCCGAACACGTTGCCGTTTTCAACCGAAGCGGTAACGGGAAAGCCGTATTCCGCTGTTGAAGAAAGATATTTTTCTTCGCAATCGGCATAAAAAGAATGAACGAAGTAAACGTAATCTCCGTCGTTTATATATTTAAATAACTTGGAATTTTTAGTAAATTTTAGCGAATTCCACCCCATATGCGGAATTTTAAGCCCGTTTATTTTGTCTTCTATCGGACGGACTTCGCCTTTTATAAGTCCCAAACCGATATGTTCGCCGTACTCGTAACTTTTATCGAACAACAACTGCATACCTAAGCAAATACCCATAATGGGTTTACCCTTTTCGGCAAGGTCTTTAAGAATTTTATCAAGCCCCGTAGAACGCAACTTTTCTATGGCGTCCCCGAATGCGCCGACGCCGGGTAAAATTATTCCGTTTGCATTTTCTAAAATATCCTTTTCGCCCGTAACAACGCAATCGACGCCGATTGCCTTAAGCGAACTTTTAAGCGAAAACAAATTGCCTACGCCGTAATCGACTATCGCTATCATAAAACACCTTTGCTTGACGGAATTTTATCCCCTTCGACCGTAACGGCGGTTTTTAAAACCCTAGCGAACGCTTTGAAAATTCCTTCTATTATATGATGAGTGTTTTTTCCGTACAAAAGTTTAGTATGCAAAGTAATTTTACTTTCCCTTACGAACGCCGTAAAAAATTCTTCGATTAGTTCGCTATCGAAAGCGCCCACGTACTTAGAGCGTTCTTCGCCGTCGTCAAGCACTTTTGCGCTTGGCATAGGGACGTCGAAATTAAGGTACGCCCTGCCGCTTATATCTACGGCAAGCATAACCAAAGTTTCGTCCATAGGGAGAATTATATCGGCATAACGCTTAATTCCCCTTTTATCCCCCAACGCATTTAAAAACGCCTGACCTAAAGCGATGCCTACATCCTCTACGGTGTGATGAAAGTCGACTTCGATATCGCCCTTACATTTTACTTCCAAACCGAAACCGCTGTGAACGGCAAAAAGTTCCAACATATGGTTTAAAAATCCGCACCCCGTATCAACGGCATAAGTTCCGCCGTCAAGGTTAAGTTTTAAGTCTATTTTAGTTTCTTTTGTATCTCTTTTTATAATAAACTCTCTCATTGAATCTCCTTAAAAATATCGTCGATTGCAAACAGCAAGGCGTCGTTTTGTTCGGGGCTACCTATTGTTATTCTGTCAAAATCGCATATGCGTTTATCGGCAAACCACCTTACAAGCACGCCTTTTTCTTTTAACTTTTGGTAAAGCGTTTTACCGCTTATAAATTGCGGCTTTGCCATAATAAAGTTTGCAAGCGAAGGAAGAACTTCAAAATTCCGTCTTTCTAATTCATCAGTAAGCCGTTGTCTTTCAAAAATGATTTTTTTGCAACAATCTTCAAAATATTCTTTATCTTCCATAGCCTTAGCGGCAACGATAGAAGAAATTCTGTTTACGTTATACGGGTTAAACGAATACTTTACCCTGTTAAGGTCGGAAATAAGTTCTTCGCACGCAACTGCAAAACCCACCCTTGCGCCTGCAAGCGAACGGGATTTCGAAAAAGTTTGAACTACTACTAAATTATCGTATTTATCTATAAGTTTAACTGCGCTTTCTCCGCCGAAATCGACGTACGCCTCGTCTATAATAACTACCGAACCCAAATTGTTTTTTATAATTTCTTCTATATCCGAAAGGCTTAAACAAATACCCGTTTGCGCATTAGGATTTGCCAAAACCACGGTTTTGTTTTTATTGAAATAATCTTTTATGTTTACCCTAAATTCGTCGGTTAAAGGAATTTCTTCGTAATCCACGCCGAACAATGCGGCAAACACTTTGTAAAAACCGTAAGTTACGTCGGGGAAGCATACGCCTTTTGGGCAAAGCCCTGCGAAAGCGAACGCTAAAATCTCGTCCGAACCGTTAGACGGCAACACGTTTTCGGGTTTTATTCCGTAAAAGTTTGCTATCGATTTTTTAAGTTCCTTACATTCGGGGTCGGAATAAAGCCGCAATTTGTTAAGTTCGTCCTTAGTAACCGCTTCCACCGAATATGCGGACGGAAAGTACGGACTTTCGTTAGTATTGAGTTTTATATATTCCCTACCCTGCGGTTGTTCGCCCGGGACGTAAGGTTTTAATGCCGATAAAGACGGCGAAAAAAATTTACTCATTAAAATTCCTTACCCTGACGCTCTCTGCGTGTGCGTCAAGACCTTCGCTTTTTGCAAAATTCATTATATCTTCGGCGCCGTTTTTTAACGCTGATTTTCCGTAATACACGTATTGCGTGGTTTTCAAAAACGTTTCAACCCCTAGCGGAGAAGAAAACCTTGCCGTGCCGCTTGTAGGCAAAGTGTGGTTGGTTCCCGCATAATAATCCCCCACCGCTTCGGGCGTGGAATTACCTAAAAATACCGAACCTGCGTTGTTTACTTTTTTAAGAACTTCAAGCGGATTTTCAACACACAATTCCAAATGTTCGGGCGCAAGCAAATCCGAAACTTCAACCGCCTTGTCGATATTTTCGGTTATAATTATTTTACCGTTGTTTTCTATGGAAATTTTTGCGATTTCTTTTCTGGGTAAAAGTTCTAACTGCCTGTCTATTTCCTTTGCGACTTCGTTTGCGAAACTCTCGCTGTCCGTTAAAAGCACTGCCGTTGCAAGTTTATCGTGTTCGGCTTGCGACAACATATCCGCCGCAGCGTATTTCGGGTTTGCTGTTTTATCGGCTATAACCAAAATTTCGCTTGGACCTGCAATCATATCTATCCCCACTTCGCCGTAAACGAATTTTTTTGCGGTTGCCACGTACACGTTGCCGGGACCCGTAACCACGTCCGCCTTAGGTATGCTTTCCGTACCGTAAGCGAGCGCAGCGATTGCCTGAGCGCCGCCTGCTTTGTAAATTTCGTCAACACCCGAAAGGGCAGCCGCAACCAACACTTCTGGTTTAATTTTTCCGTCTTTTTTAGGCGGCGTTACCATAACTATTTTCTTTACGCCTGCTGTTTTTGCAGGAACGGCGTTCATAAGCACCGTAGACGGATACGCAGCCGTACCGCCGGGAACGTATATCCCTGCGACCGACACGGCGTTGACTTTTTGCCCGATAATTTTTTCGCCGTCGGAAATTTCAAAGCCTTTTCTTACTTGCTTTTCGTGAAATTGTTTTATATTTGCAAGCGAGCGTTTAATAATACCGATAAAATCTTCGTCTACAAGTGAAAACGCTTGGGTTATTTCGCTTTCCGTTACCTTTAAATCGTCGATTTTTACGCCGTCGAATTTAAAAGTGTATTCTTTTAAGGCTTTATCACCGTTAGTCCTTACGTTTTCCAAAATCTCCTTAACCGAATTTTCAACGGTTTCGGTGTCGATTTTTTTTCTATATAATATTTTATCTTTTAATTTTTCGTCGTAAAAGACGGGTTTTAACATTTTACAGCCTCCCTTACCTTTTCGGTAAGTTTTATAATCTCGTCGTTTTTAAATTTATACGCAGACTTGTTTGCAACAAGCCTTGTAGATATATACGCAATTTCTTCAAAAACTTTAAGGTCGTTTTCACGTAAAGTAGTTCCCGTTTCGACTATATCCACTATTACGTCGGAAAGCCCCAAAATAGGCGCAAGTTCTATCGAACCGTTCAACTTGATAACTTCTATTTCTCTACCTTTTTTGGAGTAATACGCTTTTGCGGTGTTCACAAACTTGGTTGCAACACGTATAGCCCTGGTAGTATCTTCCACGTAGCCGTTTTTTGCCGCAACGCACATACAACACTTGCCCATATCTAAGTCTAAAAGTTCGTAAATATCGGGTTGATTTTCGTCCAAAATATCTTTACCAACGACGCCGATATCTGCTGCGCCTAGTTCAACGTACTTTGCCACGTCCGACGGTTTTACCCAAAAATAACTTACTCCGTTTTTTTCGTCCTTAAAAATAAGTTTCCTGTTGTTTTCGGAATATTCTTCGCAAGCGTAGCCCAAATTCGATAAAAGTTTATATACTTTTTCGCCTAATCTACCCTTAGGTAACGCAATGTTAAGCATTTTTAATCTCCTTTGCTTTGCCGTTCTCTATAACATAAACTTTTTTGAAACGTCCGCTTACGTTTTCTTTAGAAAGCCTTACGGATAAGCCGCCGTTTACAAACTCGTCCGCAACGGTAAGTGCGCTGACGGCGTCGTTACCGTAAATAATCAAAGCGTCGGTTTCTTCTATTTTGTCGCTGAAATACCTTGCTATTTCGCCCAAATACAAAGCAAATCCTATTGCGCCTGCGCTCTTTTCAAACTTTTGCACAAGTTTATCGTACCTGCCGCCCGATAAAACCGCTTTGGGTATGCCTTCTATATACCCGTTAAAAATCAAACCGCTGTAATAATCGGCGTTGTTTGCAATGGAAAAGTTAATATTTACACGATTATTCCTGCCCGTAATTTTTAAAACGCTAAATAACTCTTTAAGCGACTTCAATGCGTCTTTCATTTTTTGATTAACGCAAATTTCTTCGGCTTCTTTTAGGGCAATTTCGGGCGAACCGCATATCGTAATAAGTTTTTCAAACAGTTTTGCGTTATCTTCCCCAAGCGAAGGCACTTCTTTCAAAATATCGTGTACGTTTTTTGCCTTTAACAAAGCGTATAATTTGTTTTTATCTTCTTCCGATACCGAAAAATAATCTATAAGCCCTTCGACGAAGCCTATATGCGAAACGTCCAAAAAATAATTCTTGCCCACTTTATCGAGCGTGGAAAGTATAAGCCCCGTTATTTCCGCTTCGGTAACTAAATCTATATCCCCGATAACTTCTACACCAGTTTGGCTGACTTCCTTGTATTCTTCCCCGACAGCCCTGTAAACTTTTTCGTTATAGAAAAGTTTGCTGGTTTCGTCGGCTTTCACGTTCTTTATTATGGACAACGTTACGTCGGGGCGGAGCGCCATAAGCCTACCGTCTAATCCTCCGAAAGTTATTACGTTTTTACTGATTAGAAAGTCCTTATTATCAAGATAGACCGAATATTCTTCAAAACTGCCCATCTTGTATTTTTTATATCCCCTGCTTTTATAAAGCGAAGATAATTCCGCCGACAAACGGTCCTCTATTCCTAAAATCATAGTATTAATCCTTGTAGTTTATAAATTTGGTATAACCGCCGCTACCGTGATTTATACACCTTGAAATTCGGCTCAGCGTTGCGCTTGAGAGTTCGGTTTCTTCGGTTATCTTATTATAAGTATTCCCTTTAAGAAACAGTTTAGCCGCATACGCCCGTTGCGCCATTTGCTCGACTTCCTTATAAGTGCATAAATCGGCAAGCAATGCTGCGCAATCTTCCTTAGTTTCTAGTTTTAAAAGTATCTCGTAAAGTTCTTCGATTCTTTCGCTTAATTCTTTCTTTTCCATACCTTTCCTTTCCATAACCGTTATTATTGCGCTAATCTTTTTTTGATATTACATATATTTTACTTTATTACAGTAAAGAAGTAAAGTATTTTTATGCAAGATTTAAAAATTTTTACAAATTTTTCAAAAGAAAGTTTAGCACTTTACCATTTTACCACATTATCGCAATACTTTCAATAATTTTTTCAACAAAAAAAGACTTTTCGAAAGAAAAGCCGTTTTTATAATAGTCCTGTCATACTGAGCAGGCGAGCATAGCGAGCCTGTCGAAGTATCTAAAAGTGTAAAAGTAACAGCAATGCAGTTACCGACAAGGAACACAAATAGATTCTTCGTAAGCCCGTCAAAGTGGGGCAGGCTCAGAATGACAGGAAAAAGAATTATTATTAAAAAGATTCGCTAAAAGATTTTTTCCTTTTTGTCATTCTGAGCGAGCTTGTAAAAGCCCGTCGAAGAATCTACGCTTTTAAAAAAAAAGATTTTAGCGAAAAAGGAAAAACCAACTTTAAAGTCTTGCACTTTGGTTTTTACCAAAGTGCTGACAAAAGGTTGTGTTTTGACGCTGTCATACTGAGCAGGCGAGCATAGCGAGCCTGTCGAAGTATCTAAAAGTGTAAAAGTAACAGCATTGCAATTACCGACAAGGAACACAAATAGATTCTTCGTAAGCCCGTCAAAGTGGGGCGGGCTCAGAATGACAGGT
>CAZMOQ010000052.1:0-6566 GCA_964568155.1 uncultured Clostridia bacterium
TCGCAACTGCGAACGAAGAATCTTATTTTTAGATACATTCGTCAGGCTCGTTATACTCGCCTGCTCAGTATGACAAGGTAAAAAAATTTCAAATACATTCGACAAGCGTTATAAACAACGCTTGCATTGAAAAAACATCCAACTTAATACAAAAAAATAGAAAACGAACCGTGCCAAAGACAAAAAAACTTGCTTCGGTTCGTTATTTTTACCAAAGATTCCCCCATTTTTAAGTTTTTTCTTGTCTTTACGCAAATAATATGATAAAATAAAAGTAATAACAATAAGGAGAATAATAAAATGTTTTTATATCTTAACTGGTGGAGTTATATAATTATAGTTCCCGGACTAATACTTGCTTTTTACGCTCAATCAAAAGTAAATTCAACGTTTAAGCGTTTTAGCGGCATAAGTTCCAAAAGCAACTGGGTTGCAAGCGATATGTCAAGAATGTTGCTTGAAAAGAACAACTGTGCCGTAACCGTTCAAAGGATAAACGGGAACCTTACCGACAATTACAACCCGTCTACGGGTGTTTTATCGCTATCGCAAAGCACGTATTACAGCAATTCCATTTCGGCGTTAGGCGTAGCGGCGCACGAAGTAGGACACGCCGTTCAACACGAAACGGGCTATTTTCCGCTAAAATTACGTTCGGCGTTAGTGCCCGTAGTAAATATAGGTTCAAGGCTGGCTTTACCGCTAGTTATTTTAGGAATTATTTTAGAATGGATTCTTAATGTAAATTATGCGTCGGTAGGCGGAACGATAATTTCCATAGGCATTATTTGTTACAGTTTGGCAACGGTTTTTAGCCTTATAACTTTACCTGTGGAAATAGACGCATCCAGACGGGCAAAAAAAATGTTGTACGAAACGGGAGTTTTAGACGAACACGAAGTTAAGCAAGCAGGCAAAGTTTTGGACGCCGCCGCATTAACTTACGTTGCCTCGTTAGCCGTATCCCTTTTATACCTTTTCAGATTTTTATTGATTGTATCTCAATTTAGAAGAAAAGATTAAACACCGACTAATTTCAATTCATTAAAAAAACACGAAAAAAGCACACTACATTTCACTTTTTAGTAAAGTATAGCGTGCTTTTCTTTTAAGTTTACCACTTATTTAAGTAAAAACATATATTTTCCGCAACTTTCCCGAAAGGAAAAATAAAACTTTGCGTAGCAAAATATCACTGCGATAGCAATACAACTTGCCGTTAGGCAAATATAGTTGTGCGGCAGTAATAATTTTTATTACTGCCGCACTTTGCGCACTCTTTTTTAATTTATCTTTTAATTTCACGCAAGGGTATGCTTGCCGAAGCGTTTAAAGTAAGGTCGGCAAAATTTCCGTTTAGATACTGCAAATACCCTTCCGCCGCTATCATACAGGCGTTATCCGTACAATATTTTTTTTCGGGCAAAACCAAATTTAATTTTGCTTTTTCGGCGTTTAACGCAAGCCTTTCCCTTAAATATCCGTTTGCAACGACTCCGCCGCCTGCCGCAACCGTGTTTACGCCGCATTTCAACGCCGCTTCGATTGCTTTTTCGGCTAAAATATCGACTGCGGCGCATTGAAACGAACAAGCCACGTCCGCAGGCGCAAATTCTTCGCCTTTTTGATTATGCGTATGGACGTAATTTATAACCGCCGTTTTTAATCCGCTGTACGAAAAATCGAATCCGCCGACGCCCTTTAACATTTTAGGCAATTTAATTGTGTTTTCGCCTTGTTTTGCAAGTTTTTCTATATTCGGGCCGCCGGGATAATTAAGTCCCAAAACTCTTGCTATTTTATCGAAGGCTTCCCCTACGGCGTCGTCCAAAGTCGAACCTAAAACTTCGTGATTATAATAATCTTTAACGTGAATTATCGCAGTATGTCCGCCGCTTGCAAGCAAGGATATAAACGGCGGTTTAAGGTCTTCGCTTGCAAGATAGGACGCCGCCAAATGTCCCCTTATGTGATTCACGGGAACCAGCGGTTTACCGCTTGCAAAACACAACGCCTTCGCAAACGACACGCCGACCAAAAGCGCACCTAAAAGCCCTGCGCCGTAAGTAACGGCAACGGCGTCTATATCTTCGATAGTAAGGTTCGCTTGCTTCAACGCTTGGTCAACGGTCGTTAATATAGCGGACGTATGTGCCCTTGACGCTATTTCAGGGACGACTCCGCCAAACCTGACGTGTTCGGTTGCCGAACTCATAATAACGTTGGATAAAACAATCCTGCCGCCTTTTACGACGGCTGCGGCGGTTTCGTCGCACGAAGTTTCTATGCCTAAAATAAGAGCGTCTTGCTTAATTTTCGTGTTTTTTATATTTTCAAAATAACTCATTGTGATTTTTTCAAATAATCTATAATAAATTCTTGCAACTGCCCGTCCATAACCGCTTCCACGTTGCCAGTTTCACACCCCGTGCGGTGGTCCTTAACCATCGTGTACGGGCAAAAAACGTAACTGCGTATTTGGCTGCCCCATTCGATTTTTTTGATATCGCCTTTTATGGACTGTTCTTTTTCCAGCCGTTCGCTTTCCCTTCGTTCGATAAGTTTACTCATCAACATTTTCATAGCCATTTCTTTATTTTGCGTTTGGCTACGCTCGTTTTGGCAAGCGACTATTATACCCGTAGGAATATGCGTTATTCTTACTGCGCTATCCGTTTTGTTTACATGCTGACCGCCTGCGCCGCCGCTGCGATAAGTATCTATTTTAAGGTCCTCGGAATTTATAACTATTTCGCCTTCGTCCTCTATTTCGGGCATTACTTCTATAGACGCAAAAGATGTGTGCCTGCGTTTGTTTGCGTCGAAAGGAGAAATTCTTACAAGCCTATGCACGCCCTTTTCCGCTTTAAGATAGCCGTAAGCGTATAAGCCTTCGAATTTAAGCGTAACCGACTTGATTCCCGCTTCGTCCCCGTCGAGCCTGTCAAGTTCGTAAACCTTGTACCCCTGCCTTTCGCCGTAGCGCATATACATACGGTAAAGCATAGAAACCCAGTCGCACGCTTCGGTACCGCCTGCGCCCGAATGTAGAGTCAAAATTGCGTTGCAAGCGTCGTATTTGCCGCCAAGCAACGCCTTTAAATGCATTTCTTCGATATCGTTTTCGGCTTTGGTAAGTTCTTTTTCAAGTTCTTCCAAAAGCGATTCGTCGTTTTCTTCTTCCAAAAGCGAAAGGATTTCTTCGGTATCGTTAATAGCCTTTTCCGCAGCGTCGAAAGTATCCGTTTTGCTTTCGATTGCGGCAATTTCTTTAGCGAGTTGTTGCGACCTTTTAAGGTCCGACCAAACTTCTTCTTTTTCGGATTCTTCTTTCTTTTGTTTTAAAGCAATTCTAAGACCTGCCAAGTCAAAGAGAGTATCCTGCCTCGTTTAGGATACGGCGGAGTTCTTTTATCCGCATTTTATATTCGTCGGTTTTAATCATAGTTAAAATCTCCTTATTAAAAATTACCAAATTATTTTACCACAAAACGCTTTTTTTGTAAACTAAAGTAATATCATAAATAAAAATGCCTATCGTCCTTAAGTTTTTATAAAAAAATAAGCGGCATAGCGAAAATTTACGTTCGCCGCACCGCTTACTTAAAATTTTTAACAAATTACATAGAGCCGACCATACTGCCGAGCATTGCGCCTACTATAATGCTGTACAAAACGCTTGCCGCAACGCTTACTATAACGCCTATAAGAGCGCCCTTTCCGCACGAATGTGCCTTTTGCGGATATTCGCTTTTCCATACCAAATACAGTATTAAACCTATTAGCGGAATGAAAAAACTTAATACGGCAAAACCCGTGCTGGGAGCGTCGTCTGCCTTAATTGTTTTGTTACCGCCCGTCGCAACGCCGCACTTAGGGCAAACAAAAGCATTGTCATCGATTTCCGCACCGCAATTTTTACAAAACATAAACTTTCCTCCTTTGTTTTTTCTTATATTATATAGACAAAAATTGTCTAAGTCAAGTGTTTTAGACTATTTTTATCTATAATTTCCGTTATGAATATACAATTTTCCGAAAGGCTGCAACAACTTAGAACAGACAAAAATTTAACGCAAGGAGAACTTGCAAAAGCGTTGAAAACTACGCAAAGAAGAATTTCTTACTTCGAAACGGGCAAAATAGAACCCGATTTAACCACGCTTTGCAATATTGCCGAATTTTTTGACGTTTCCACCGACTTTCTTATCGGGTTGAAAGAATATTAAAACAAAAACGCCTTAAACGAACGGAACCCCGTACATTTAAAGGCGTTTATACTTATTATATAATTATTCCTAATAACCGACTTGTAAGCGGTAAAAAATTTTATCATAATTCCTTAAAAGTAATTTTTATCGTACTTTTGCGCTTGGATAATTCTAAATCGTTAAAATGCGCTATGCCGTCGTTATACCCCATAACGGCGAACTGCGTATCGTTGCTTAAAATATTTTTTTCATCGATTACGTTACCGCACAACCGCTCGACGCTACTTGCGATATATTTTTTATTGTTTGCAACGTATCTGAAATTTACGGGGAACAAACCGCCTTCTCCGTACACGGCAAAAGTTACGTATTCCACTCGGCTGTCTTCTAGCACAAATCTTAAAGTATACACCCCGCCGACGTCAAATCCGCTTAAACTAGGTTTTCCGCTACCGGAGTAAACTACCTTTTCGGCTTCCCCTTGATACTTAACTTTTATTTCTATACGGACGGTACAGTAGCCGTCGTGCAACATAAGTTCGCAATGCAATACGGGTTTTACGGAAAGAGTTTTTACCGAAGAAAGCAATCTTTCTATGCGTTGTTTTTTACCATCGAATTTGTTTTGCAAAGCGTTTTTATAAGAAACTATACCCTTTCTATACTTATCCCATAATTTTAATTGACTTTGATAAATTTCTTCGTATGCGTTGTAAAAACCTTTAAGTTTTTCGGTAATATATTCTTTGTCTACTTTGCCCGTTTCATACGCCTCGAACCACGTTTTGCCTAGTTTTTGCAAACTTAAATCGGTAAACACTTCGTATACGTACGCATAGATATCGGTTAAAATATCCTTTTGCAAACCGTCTATGGTTGGAAGCGTTTGCCTTATTCTTTTAACGGCATACCTTAAATTTTCCAAGTACGTATATCTTACGTAATACTCGTTTTCTATAACTTTATCGATTTCGTTAAAACCGCCGTAAAAACCGGAAGCATTGAGCGTTAAAATAAGTTCGGCGATTTCTTTACTGCCTAATAAATCCGAATAAACGGTTATTTTGTCGTTTTCGTTTTTTATTTTATTAGACCAAAGTTTTCCTGCAAGCGCAATAAAGGGATATGCGCCGAAATAAAAACTATCCCTTCGTTCCCAAGCGGTAGTCATTGCGCCCAAAGGATTAAAACGAGCGGCGTAGTCCGTAAAAGTTTCCAAATTGTATATTGACGACGCTCTGTGCGCATACACGCAAAATATATACTTAAACCCTAATTTATCGTAATAACGGAACCAGTCCTTTTTTATGCGGTTTGTCCAGTGCCCTGCAGGTTCTTCGGATATGTAAAAATAGTTCCAGTTGCACATAATTATATCTCTCGGTAAACGCTCTACTATATCCGCATATTCAAAGAAGTCGTCCCACATCATCATAGTTTTACCTAAACCGTCGATTAAATCGTGACAATGCATTACGTGCTTAAAAAATATTTCTTGTTTCGTTTCGCCGTTTTCACGGCGTTTTTTACAGGTCGGACAATCGGCAAAATCAAAAGGTTCGTCTAACCCCATATGCACGTATTTCGATTGAAAAACCGAACACACGTCGGTTATATATTTATCCATAAACGCACGCAATTCGTCGTTAGAAACACAACCGCAAGAACCGTATTTATGACCGCCAAAACCCCTGCCGTCGGTTTCCCTGCCGTTAAGTTCGGAATATTTTTGAAATTGCGGGTATTCAAAAAACTTTTCCAAATGCGCTAAATTTTCAAACGCAGGGATAATGTCTAACCCTATGGACGTACCGTAAGAAACTATTTCCTTCATTTCCGCCAAAGAATAGGTTTCGTCTTTTGAAAAATATTCGGTATCGGGCGTTCTTACGGCGTTTTCCAAATACGTTAATATAGCGTTATAACCGTTTGCGGCGGCAAAGTCAAAATAACTTTTTATATAATCTATATTTTCCTTTTGCCTTGCCAGGTCTATTTGTAAAATTCTTAATTGCATCATTTTTCTCCTTTTGGTTTGTTAAATGTTTTACGGTTTAATTTTACGGTTTAAAAATATTTTAATTCCTTGTCATTTTAACTATTACTTATCATTCTAACTTTTACTTATTTTTCTAACTTCCACCTATCATTTTAACTCTTACCTGTCATTCTAACTTTTTCCTGTCATTCTAACTTTTTCCTGTCATTCTGAGCGTAGCGAAGAATCTATTTCATCCCCCCATTGTCATTCTGAAGTTTGTCCGTTCACGGGCAAACGAAGAATCTCTTAGTCTTTCTTGTTGGCTGTTGCGTTACTGCAACACTTACTTTTTAGATACTTCGACAGGTTTGCCA
>CAZMOQ010000053.1:0-6407 GCA_964568155.1 uncultured Clostridia bacterium
AACGTGCCTGCGTACTTATATTGCGAAACGTACGAATACACCGAATAAGCAAGTCCGTTTTGCTCTCTTATTATTTGAAAAAGTCTACTGCTCATACCGCCGCCGAAAACGGTGTTTAAAATGCTGGTCGCAATTGTTTTGTCGCTACCGAGTCGGTAAGACGGCATACACATACCTATATGCGCCTGCTCTATATCTTTGACCTTCATAGCGTTGCCCGTGTAAAATTTATCGTTTACGTAGATATCCGCCGTAGCCGAACTTTTAAAATACGGCGCAAAATATTCGTCGACGATTTTTTCGGCGGCTTCGAAACTAATATTTCCCGCAACCGCTATTACGGTATTCGACGGCGTGTAATACTTCGACATATAGTCGATAATATCCCCTTTCGTAAACGAATCCACGTTGCTTGCCGTGCCTAAAATAGTTTGCCCCAAGCCGTTTTTACCGAAATAACTTTCCGCAAGAATATCCAAGCATAAATCTTCGGGCGTATCTTCGCACATATTTATTTCTTCTTTAACGACGTCTTTTTCCTTTACGCTTTCTTCGTCGTCAAAAGTAGAATTAAAGAAAAGGTCGGATAAAACTTCAACGCTGTTTTTAAAATTTTCTATCGTAGATTTTACGTAATAACAAGTTATTTCCTTTGCCGTAAAAGCGTTTATTTGAGAACCCAACCTGTCAATTTCGTCGGAAATTTCAAAAGAAGAACGCTTATCGGTGCCTTTAAAAAGCATATGTTCTATAAAATGCGACAGCCCGTTGATTTCCGAACTTTCGTTTGCGCTGCCCGTATGCACTATAACGCCTGCCGACACCGTAAACATTCCCGGCATTTCTTTAACTACGAGCCTTAACCCGTTTTCATAAGTTTTTAATTTTTCCATCTTTATCCCTTTAATCTGCGATATTTTCCGATACGGTAACCGCAGTAAACCCTATACTTTCGTAATAATCTAAAATTTCGCCAAGCGCAGCGAGCGTATGTTCCGTAGGGTGCATCAACACCAAATCTCCGTTTTCCAAATTTTCGGTCGCACGCTTTTTCACAAGCGAGCAATCTTTATCTCTCCAGTCAATCGTGTCCTTAGACCACATTATAACTTTATAATCCAAATCTATGCACGCCTTTAGCGTGTCGTCGTTAAACGCACCCGAAGGCGGAGCGAACAGCGTTGTTTTTACGCCGCAAAGGGCGTTGACTACGATTTGAGTAAGGTAAATTTCTTGCTTGTTATCATCGTAACCGAGTTTATTATGTTCTTTATGGAAATAACCGTGATTTCCTATTTCGTGTCCGCTACCGACTATTTTTTGCAAACAATCGGCGTTATCGTCTGCCCAGCAACCGCCTACGAAAAAGGTTGCTTTTGCGTTGTGCTCGTCAAGAACCTGCAAAATATCTTCTACGATTTCGGTATTTTGATAAACGTTAAACATAAGCGAAACGTTTTTTCTTTCCCGATTTCCGTTATAATACGGTTCGTACGTTTTACCCGCAGTCGTAACGAGTTCGGTCGAAGGCGCAAGCGTAAATGCGAAAACTAAAATTATAACCGCCGCCACTATCGAATTAGATAATATATTTAACAAAAGTTCCCTTTTTATTTTCTTCATTTTACTCTCCTTATATACAAACTTTATGCATAAAAAGAAAGGTTTATGATAAATAACGGGTTAGGCGGTTTTGTCGATTCCGTTAAAAAAATATGCAAAGCAGATAATCGGCTTTGCATATTTCGGTTTCCGTTTGTTTAAGCGTTAGTCTTGAACCTTTTCAAGAAGTTTAAGGTCTATACCCTTTTCGCCGATTTTGATAATTTCTACTTTAACTTTATCGCCGATATGCAAAACTTCTTCAACGCTTTCTATTCTCTTTTCGCTCATCTTGGAAATGTGGATAAGACCGTCCTTTCCGGGAGCGAGTTCGCAAAATGCGCCTACTTTAGGAAGAATTCTTACGACTTCCGTAATGAACATATCGCCGACTTCGGGGTCTTTTGCAATGCTCATTATAATCGCTTTAGCCCTTTCGCCTTGAGCGCTGTCGCCCGTGCTTGCGATTTGAACTAAGCCGTCGTCGGTAATATCGATTTTAACGCCCGTTTCTTCGATAATCTTGTTAATTACCTTTCCGCCCGAACCTATAACTTCTCTGATTTTTTCAGGATTGATATAGAAACTCATAATTCTGGGCGCATACTTGGAAAGTTCTTCGTTCGGCTTGTCTATACATTCAAGCATCTTGCCCAAAATGTGCTTTCTTCCGACGTTTGCCTGAGCAATCGCTTGACGAAGAATTTTTTCGTCGATACCCTTGATTTTTATATCCATTTGAATTGCGGTAATGCCCTTTTCGGTACCTGCAACCTTAAAGTCCATATCGCCTAAGAAATCTTCTAAACCTTGAATATCGGTAAGAATTGCGACTTTGCCGCTTTCGGCGTCTTTAATAAGTCCCATAGCGCAACCTGCAACGGGTGCTTTAATGGGAACGCCTGCGTCCATAAGAGCAAGAGTAGAACCGCAAACTGATGCCTGCGAAGTAGAACCGTTAGAACTCATAACTTCCGATACCATACGGATAGCGTAAGGGAATTCCGCCTCGGAAGGAATAACAGGCTCTAACGCACGTTCTGCGAGCGCACCGTGTCCGATTTCGCGACGACCGGGGCTCTTTAAGCCTTTCGCTTCGCCGGTAGAATAACCGGGGAAGTTATATTGATGCATATAGCGTTTAGAAACTTCGTCGTCTAATCCGTCGAGTTTTTGAACTTCGCTTAAAGTTCCTAACGTACAAGTAGTTAAAACCTGAGTTTGACCGCGCGTGAATACGCCCGTTCCGTGTACTCTAGGAAGAACACCGTGCTCGCACCAAATTTTACGAACTTCTTTAAGGCTTCTGCCGTCGGGGCGAACGCCTTTTTCTATAATTTTCGCTCTTACTTTTTCTTTGGTAAGATAATATAAACTGTCTTTGATTTCACGCGTTTTGTCGGGATAAATTTCGGCAAAGTTAGCGAGAGTTTCTTCCTCTACCTGATTTTGCTTAACTTCGCGAGCATGACGGTCGAACTCGTCCAAAGCCCAATCGAGTTTCGCCGATGCGAATTCGCGTACGGCTTTATCCACGTCTTCGGGAATATGGTAAAGTTCCATTTCGCGCTTGGGTTTACCGATTTCTTTTTGAATGCTTTCTACAAAAGCGCACTGTTTTTTAATTTCTTCGTGCCCGAATAAAATCGCGCCTACCATTTCTTCGTCAGAAAGTTCTTTAGCGCCTGCTTCTACCATCATAATAGCGTCTTTAGTTCCCGAAAGTCCTAAAGAAAGAGTACTTCTTTCGCGTTGCGCGCTATCGGGGTTGATAACGTATTCGCCGTCGACAAGACCTACTTGAACCGAACCCGTAGGACCTGCCCAAGGAATATCCGAAATACTGAGTGCAATCGAACTGCCGAGCATCGCAAACGGTTCGGGAGAGATGTTTACGTCTACCGAAAGAGCGGTTGCGATAACAACAACGTCGTTATAAAGCCCCTTAGGGAATAACGGACGTATAGGACGATCGATAAGACGCGACGTTAAAATTGCCTTATCGCTCGCTCTACCCTCGCGTTTTTTAAATCCGCCGGGAATTTTACCTACCGCATACATTTTTTCTTCGTAGTCTACTTGAAGCGGAAAGAAATCCATACCGTCTCTGGGAGTTGCAGACATTGTAACGTTTACCATAACCACCGTGTCGCCGCAACGAACAATACACGAACCGTTTGACTGTTCGGCATATTTACCCGTCTCGACAACAACTTTTTTTCCGCCTATTTCGGTTTCAAAAGTTCTAAAAGTTTCTGTCATTTTATTCTCCTTGATTGTTCTTTGCGGGGAAACTGAAATATCCCCTTAACTTGATAAAAGGGCCGAGCACCTGCTCCGCCCTTAAATTTTTTACTTACGAAGTTCCAAACGGGCAACGATTTCTCTGTACTTTTCGATGTCCTTGGATTTAATGTAGTCCAAAAGACCACGTCTTTGACCTACCATTTTCAAAAGACCGCGACGCGAATGATTGTCGTGGGGATGAGCCTTTAAATGCTCGTTAAGATGGTTGATACGCTCGGTTAAAAGCGCGATTTGCACTTCTGAAGAACCGGTGTCGCCATCGTGTCTTTTGTACTCGTTAATAATTTCTGTTTTTTTAACCTTATCCATTTTTATTTATCCTCCATGGAATTATTTATTCACGCAAACAAAGTTCGGCGAGGAGAACCGCGCGACTTTGTACACGCATCGTAATTTATTTTAACATATTATTAAAAAATTGTAAACTGTTTAAAGGTATAATTTACGCTTTTCTTCTATAATCGCGTCAATCTTTTCTATGTAGGTTTTTAAATCTTTAGGCGAGCCGTAACGTTCTATGCGCCCTTCGCCTAAAAATATTTTTTTACTGACGGCGTTTGCTCCGCACGCGACGTTGTCGGTTATTTCTTCCATAACGTCTATATTGTACGTGCACTCTTTGTCTTTTTTGCACCAACCCGTATTTTCGCAATTGCCGGCAGCGTATTTTTGACGGTACAAATAGTAAGGGGTATACCCCGCGCCGTACAATTTTTCGCGAGAATACAAAATCATTTTTTCGATATCCGAAACTTTTAATCTCGACTCGCTCTCTTTAAGTTTTGCGCCCTTTTTAAGACAAAGCGTATGCACCGTTATGTTTTCGGGCGAAAGTTCAACAGCCTCGTCAACGCTATGCGAAAAATCTTTTTCCGTTTCGTCGGCAAGCCCCGCTATCAAATCGAAATTTACCGAAAAATCATATTTCGCGCTCATCTCGAACGCTCTGTAAATATCAGCCGAAGTATGTTTTCTGCCTATCGCACGCAACGTTTCGTCGTTAAAACTTTGAGGATTTACACATATACGATTTACCCCGTAATCTTTTAAAATAGAAAGTTTAGCGTCGGTAAAAACGTCCGGACGACCTGCTTCTACCGTGTATTCGATATTTTCGGGAATTATTTTAGCGGTTGCCGAAAGCACCTTTTCTAAATCTTTTTCGCAAAGAACGAGCGGAGTTCCGCCGCCTATATACACGCTTTTTAAACGTTTAAAAAGGTTTTTGCTCTCATCTATTTCTCGAACGAGCGCCGAAAGATAATCGGGAATAAATTTTTCGGTCGCTTTAACGTCGGCGGTAATAAACGAACAGTATGCGCATTTCGACGGGCAAAAAGGTATGCCTATATACAAATCGGCGTCGCCTTCGCTCTTTTTATAAACGCCTTGTTGAGCCTTTAAAATATCGTCTATAAGCGATATGTTTTCTTCGCTCACGCCGAACTTGTTAAAAAGATTTTTAAAACTTCTCCCCTTTTCTAATTCCGAATACGCAAGTTTCGTAGGACGAATTCCCGTAAGCGCGCCCCACGGCATTCGCGTATTGTATTCACGACTTAAAACGTTGTACACGGCAAGTTTCGAAAAGCGTTTGGCATAACGCTTAAATTCGAGTTCGCCCGAAAAAGCAAATTCTTCGCAAAATTCGTAAAGTTTATCGCCGAAACGTACGTTGTTTTTAAACTTGTTTCCGTCGCATATAAAAGTATGAAATATTTCGGCGTTTTCAGCCCCGTCGAAAAGGCGTATAACGTCCATCAACTCGTTTTTTAAAAACTCGGCGTTAGTAGTAAGCATAATTCACCTGATATAAAAGTTATATTTCTTTTCGTGCGAAAGGGTTGTTCCTTCTTCGTGCCCGGGATATACGATACAGTCTTCGAGCGTAAAAAGTTTTTCTTTTATGCTCGATATAAGAGAATGCGAATCGCCGGTAGGAAAATCGGTTCTTCCCACGCTTTCGCAAAAGAGCGTATCGCCCGTAAACAAATTATTTTCGATTTTAAAGCACACGCCGCCCGCGGTATGACCGGGAGTTGCTATAACCTTAAATTGCATTCCGCAAAGATTTAAAACATCACCGTCTGCAAAAGTAAACGATACGCGAATTTCGGGCAATTCTACCCCGAAATCGTTCGCGAGATTATCCGCTGAATTTATAAGTTTTACTTCATTTACACTCGCGCCTATTTTCACGTTTTTAACATAAGGCGAAGCGCAACCTGCGATATGGTCGAAATGCCCGTGGGTTAAAAGAATATAACGTATTTCGAGATTTTTTTCTTTCGCGTAATCAAAAAGTTCAGCCCCGCCGCAATCTATGGCAACGGCGGTTTTATCGTCTTTTGTTACAAGATACGAATTGGCGCGCAAAACACCCGTAGGTTTAACGTAAATTTTTAATGACATAATTATCTCTTTTTATCGCTATATTTGCAGCACTCGACGTATCCACGCACGCGTTACTGCATTTAATTTATAATACAAGAAGTTAG
>CAZMOQ010000054.1:0-6360 GCA_964568155.1 uncultured Clostridia bacterium
GTATAAACGACAAAAAACGGCACAAAATGCCGTTTTTTGGTACACCATCAGGGACTCGAACCCTGGACACCCTGATTAAGAGTCAGGTGCTCTACCAACTGAGCTAATGGTGCATATATGGTGATCCATCCGAGATTCGAACTCGGGACACCGTGATTAAAAGTCACGTGCTCTGCCAACTGAGCTAATGGATCTTGGGTTCTGGCAGGGGTGGCAGGATTTGAACCTACGAATGCTGGAATCAAAATCCAGTGCCTTACCGCTTGGCGACACCCCTAATTAAAAAAAATGGGGCGAGCGATGGGGATCGAACCCACGACCTCAAGATCCACAATCTTGCGCTCTAACCAACTGAGCTACACCCGCCATTTAAGATAGACTGGCGCGCCTGAAGGGAGTCGAACCCCTGACACATGGCTTAGAAGGCCATTGCTCTATCCTACTGAGCTACAGGCGCATAACCTGTATAAAAAAACAAATTGGAGCGGGTGATGGGAATCGGACCCACGCAGCCAGCTTGGAAGGCTGGAATTCTACCATTGAACTACACCCGCATACCCTATCTTGCTAAAAAAGACCGCCCTAAACAATTCATCTTTTTTAACAACGCTAAAAGATTATACCAAATACGGCGCACGATGTCAACTGTTTACAAGGTTTTTCTTAAAAATTTTCTTTTATCGGCAGGATTTTACAAATACATTCGTCCTTATCGACTACCAGATATGCGTAAGTTTTATTAACCTGCTTCTTTTCCATCGAACCGGGATTGACAAACAGCGTATTGCCTATGTTTTCACAAAACGCATTATGCGTATGACCGAAAAGAACTATGTCGCACCCCTTTTCTTCGGCAAAAAGAGAAAGCGAAGTAAGTCCGTTTTTAACACCGAATCTATGCCCGTGCGTTGCAAAAACAGTTTTTCCTTCGACCTTAAACGCTTTACCGCAAACATTGCCGAAATCGCAATTACCGTCAACGCCGATAAATTTTTCGGGAAACCGTTTTTTAATAATTTCCATATCTTTCGAACAATCGCCTAAATGTACGATATAATCAGTCTCGGACATAATTTCATACAAAGAATTTATAAGTTTTATGTTACCGTGCGTATCGCTTAATACTATTATCGTTTTCATTTTAATTTTTCAAGTAAATTCGCAATCGCTCTGCCCCGATGGCTGACGGAATTTTTTTCGCACTCGGTAGCCGTTCCGAACGATTTTTTAAGGTCGTAACTGTAAAAAACGGGGTCGTAGCCGAAACCGCAGTTTCCTTGCCGTTCTTTTAAAATTTCGCCGCATGTTTGCCCCGTTGCGGTAATTATTTTTCCGTCGGGATAGTATAAAATCAGCGTAGAAACGAATTTTGCCGCCCTATTTTTTTCGCCTTGTAAATCTTTTAAAAGTTTATCTATATTTTTTTCGTCGTTGCCGTTCTCGCCCGCATACCTTGCCGAATACACGCCGGGTGCGCCGTTCAAAGAGTCTACCATAAGGCCGCTGTCGTCGGCAAGCGCAACAACGCCTAATTTTTCGCTTACGTATTTTGCCTTAATAAGCGCATTTTCGTAAAAAGTGCTGCCCGTTTCTTCGATTTCTTCGGTAACGCCAAGTTCTTTACAACCGATAACTTCGTAATTTTTTAAAATTTCGCTGAATTCTTTTATTTTTCCTTTATTTCCTGACGCTAAAACTATTTTTTGCATTTGAATTTCTCCGCATAAACGTTAGTCAATTTTACGAAATCGTCGCTTGAAAGAATTTCTCCCCTTGCCGTGAGAGATATTCCGCAACTATTTAACAATTCTTCTGCGTCAAGCCTGCCGAGTTTGAAGGTTTGCATAAGATTATTTACGAACATTTTTCTTCTGTTGCCGAACGCAGCCCTTAACATATCCCTGTAAATTTCGGTAGAAGAAACCTTATATTTATTTTTATTTATATCTATCTTTACCACCGCCGAATCGACTTTCGGTACGGGGGTAAACATATGCTTAGGCACTCTTTTTATTATTTTTGCATTGCCGACAAGATTAACCGCCGCCGTTATCGAACCGTATTCCGCAGTGTCGGGTTTTGCACAAAGCCTTTCGGCAACTTCTTCCTGAACCATTATAACAAGGCTCTCGACCGCCGTCGCCTGTTCCACGAACAACATAATTAAAGGCGTAGTGATATAATACGGCAAATTTGCCACCACTTTATACTTTCCGCCGAGTTCGTTTTCCACTGCCGAGATTTTGCTTTTCATAATATCGGCGAACACGACGCTTACGTTGTCGCAACCGCTTAAAGTTTCGTCTAAAACGGGTTTAAGATTAGTATCGATTTCGTACGCAACGACTTTTTTCGCTGCTAAAGAAAGTTCTTTGGTAAGCGTACCTGCGCCGCAGCCGATTTCGAGAACGATATCGTCCTTATTTATTTCAGCGCCTGCGACGATGCTTTTAAGTAAATTCGTATCCGATATAAAGTTTTGACCGAATGCTTTTTTGAATGTAAAACCGTTGCGGTATAAAATTTCTTTTAAATTATCCATAATTTTTTATTTTTAACGCATAAAAGCCTAAAACCTACCCATACTACAATCGTAAGGTAAATCCTTACGAAAAAAACTGTCATACGGAAGATAACGTTTTTTGCAAAAAGCCGAAGTAATTCGGCTTTTTGTTCGTTTAGAGTACGCTTGGTTTTTAATTATCCGAAATATACTCCCTTACCCTTAACGGCAACCGATGTTCTTCGGCGAGTTTTTTGCATAATTCGACTTGCTCCTTACCGATAATATCAACTATCGATAAATTAGTTTTTATTCCCTTATCCCTGCATTTTTCGGCAAAATCCAAAAGTTCGTAAAAAGATTTTTCGCCGTAACGGGACTTGCATATTTTTTGATAAGTCGTGGCGTTCGAAGCGTTTAAACTTACATTTACCATATCTACGGCGGACTTAAGTTCTTCGGTAATATCCCTGCCGTTAATAAGATTGCCCTGCCCGTTGGTATTAAGCCTTACGGTAAAACCTTTTTTCCTTAAAACCCTGCCGACTTCGACCAAAACGTCTATTTTTTCGGTCGGCTCGCCGAAACCGCAAAAAACGTATTGATTATATTTTTTGCCGTAATCTATCGAATTTAAAACTTCTTCCGCTGTGGGTTCTTTTTCAAGCCACAGCGGATTGCCGAAATACCCCTGTTTGCCGTTGCGAACGCAAAATTCGCAAGCGTTGGAGCATTTATTCGTAAGATTTATATATAAATTTCCGTCTAATTCGTAAACGTATACGTTAGCCATAATTTTTTCCGTTATTCCTTTAACGTTTTTTTTATTGTACGCAGTAGTTTTGCCTATGGCAAAACTGAAACTAGCGTTTCTACGTGCGTAGCCGCACGACTGCGACATTGCAACACATCGCAAAAATGTCCTTGCTAGCAAACTTGCAAATATTTTTGCGCAACATTTCAATTTTGAAGTTGCAATGTGCTTTAGCACATTTGTAAATATTTTTGCACCACAATTTTAAAATATTTTTATTTCCTGTCATTCTGAGCCCACCCCACTTTGACGGGCTTACGAAGAATCTATTTGTGTCCCTTGTCAGTAATTGCATTACTATTACATTTACTTCTTAGATACTTCGACAGGCTCGCTACGCTCGCCTGCTCAGTATGACAAGGTATTGTGTCATTCTGAAGTTTGCGAACGCCGTATTTCAAACTTGAAGTCGTAAAACGCTAGTTTTGCGGCAAAACGAATAGTTTTGCAAAAGATTTTGCCAAAAGCAAAAGATTTACTTCTTTATTTTGTAAAAAATATCTTTCGCATTGTTTTTAACCTGTTCCGCTATTACAAAAAGGTCTAAATTTTTAAGTTCGGCTATTTTTCGAGTAACCAAAGCAACGTTTTTAGGCTCGTTAGTTTGCCCCCTGAACGGATGCGGCGTTAAGTACGGGCTATCGGTTTCAGTTAAAAATCTATCTATCGGAACAAGCGAAGCGACTTCCTGAACGTTCCTTGCGTTTTTAAACGTAACAGTTCCTGCAAAAGACAAATAAAAACCGAGTTTTAAAAGTTCAAGCGCAGTTTCTTTACTGCCGCCGAAACAATGCATTACGCCGCCGTACGGCAATTTTATTTGTCTTAATATTTTAAGCATATCTTCGGTACAGTCCCTTGAATGTATTTGCACGGGAAGTTTTACCGCCTTAGCCAGTTCAAGTTGACTTAAAAACGCTTTTTTTTGAACTAACGAATCGTAACCGTCGTAATGATAATCCAAGCCTATTTCACCCAAAGCGACGCACTTATCGGTTTTACATAACTTTTCAATCTCTAAAAGCCCGTCCACGCTCGCTTGATTCGCTCCGTCGGGATGAATCCCTGCCGCAAAATACACGTTCTCGTTGCGGTTTGCGGTTAAAAAAGCCGTTTTGCTGGATTCGACGTCGAAACCGATATCTATTACGTAATCAACGCCGTCGTCACTTAAGTTTTTTGCGATTTCATCGGCGGACGGATATCTTTCGTCATCTATATGACAGTGTGTATCTATAAACATTAGAAAACCAAACTTCCGTCTTCGATATCGTTTTCGGGGCGCAACAATGAAATATCCCCGTCGTCGTTTTCGGCGCAAATAATCATACCTTCGCTCATAATACCGCACAATTTTGCAGGTTTAAGGTTGGTAACCATAACTATTTTTTTGCCGACCATTTCTTCGGGCGAATATTTAAACGCTATTCCGCTTACGACGGTGCGGGTTTCTTCGCCGAGTTTTACCGTAAGGCGCAAAAGTTTATTAGACTTAGGCACTTTTTCGCAAGCGGTAACCAAAGCGACTTTAAGTTCTATTTTTGAAAATTCGTCAAATTCGATTTGCGGTTTTGGCGAATGGTCGTGCTTTTTGGGGTGATTTTTATCTTTATTTTCCTGCGGCGTTTCAGATGTTGCAGGTTGAACTTTTTCTTTGCGTGATTCTATCATAGCATTCACCTTTTCCATAACCTTGGCGGAATCTATACGGGCAAATAAAATTTCGGGATTATCCGTTACCTTTACGCTTTCTATCAAACCGAATTTATCCAAATCTTCGTAACTTCTAAGCGAAACGTTAAGCATTTCCGCAGTCTTTTTAGCGGTATCGGGCAAGAACGCCGACAAAAGCGAAGTACCTATTATAATGCTTTCGGTAAGATTGTAAAGCACGGTTTTAAGCCTGTCTTGCTTAGAAGCGTCTTTCGCTATCGCCCAAGGCGTGGTTTCGTCGATATACTTATTAGCCCTTCTGAACACCGTAAAAATTTCGCCTATGGCGTCGGCAATCTTGAACTCGTCCATCTTTGCGGCAACCTTGCGAACTGCACTTGTTACCACAGATTTAAAGTCTTCGTCTATATCTTCGTTTGCGTTCGGGTTTTCCACTATTCCGCCGAAATATTTATTACTCATTGCGATAACCCTGCTTACCAAGTTACCGTAAACGTTAGCAAGTTCGCTGTTGATGACGTCTATAACCGATTCCCAAGAAATCAGCCCGTCGTTATCTTGCGGCATTGCCGTCAACACGTAATACCTAACGGCGTCCTTGCCGAAAAATTCGACTAAATCGTCGGCGTAAATTACGTTGCCCTTCGACTTACTCATCTTTCCGCCTTCCTGCAACAACCAACCGTGTCCGTAAACCTTTTTCGGCAACGGCAAATCCAAAGCCATCAGGAATATGGGCCAGTAAATCGTATGGAATCTTATAATATCTTTACCGATAATATGCACATCCGCAGGCCACAATTTGTTGTACTGCTCGGTAGAATTACCGTCAGCGTCGTAACCTATCCCCGTGATATAATTCGTTAAAGCGTCAAGCCAAACGTAAACCACGTGTTTCGGGTCGAAATCAACGGGTATACCCCATTTAAACGAACTCCTCGAAACGCAAAGGTCTTGAAGCCCCGGTTTTAAGAAATTGTTTACCATTTCGTTTTTACGGGAAATCGGCAATATAAATTCGGGGTGCTCGTCATAATACTTCATAAGAGCGTCCGCATACTTACTCATTTTAAAGAAGTACGCTTCTTCCTGAGATTTTACTACAGGTCTGCCGCAGTCGGGGCATTTGCCGTCAACCACCTGACTTTCGGTCCAAAAAGATTCGCAAGGGGTGCAATACCAACCTTCGTAAGAACCTTTATAGATATCGCCCTTATCGTACAACTTTTTAAATATCTTTTGAACTTGTTTTTCGTGATATTCGTCGGTGGTTCTTATAAACTTATCGTAAGACACACCTACCAAATCCCAAATATTTTTAATTTCGCCTGCAACGCCGTCAACGAAAGTTTTAGGGCTAACGCCTGCA
>CAZMOQ010000055.1:0-6276 GCA_964568155.1 uncultured Clostridia bacterium
ACAGACAAGGGACACAAGTAGATTCTTCGTAAGCCCGTCAAAGCGGGGCGGGCTCAGAATGACATCACTCTGTGTCATACTGAGCAGGCTGCACAGCAGCCTGTCGAAGTATCTAAAAATGTAAAAGTAACAGTAATGCAATTACTGACAAGGGACACAAGTAGATTCTTCGTAAGCCCGTCAAAGCGGGTCGGGCTCGGAATGACGGCGTCGAAACACGCCAAAAAGCCAACCATTTGCCTATTCAGGCAAATGGTAAGGCAAAAGTGGCAGTTTCTCCTTTTCGCAAAAATCTTCTTGCGAGAATTAAAGAAATAGATTCTTCGCTATTCTTAGGAAGACAGGTCGAAAATTAAGACGGCATTTATTAAATCAATAACACTTATTAAAAACAGGAGATTTTATATGGAAACTTACGTACATAGGTTTGAAAAGTTAGGCTTCGGGCTTTTCGTCCACTTCGGTATTTACAGTGTTTTGGGTAAAGGCGAATGGGCGGAGTGGATATGCCCCGTTCCTAAGGAAAAGTATCAAAAATTACCGCAAAAGTTCAACGTGTCTAAAAACTGGGCAAAAGAACTTGTTAAAACCGCTAAGGACGCAGGTTGCAAATATATTACTATTACGACACGTCATCACGATGGTTTTTCCCTTTACGATACTAAGGGGCTTAACACTTACGACACACCTCATTCGGCTGCGGGTAGGGACTTGATAAGGGAATTCGTAAACGCTTGCAACGAAGGCGGTGTAATGCCTTTTTTCTATCACACGCTTTTAGACTGGTATAATCCCGATTACAACGATAATTTTCCGAAATATATAGATTATTTGATAAAAAGTATAGAAATCATTTGTACGGAATACGGAAAAATAGGCGGTATTTGGTTTGACGGAATGTGGAATAAGCCCGATGCGGACTGGCAGGAAGATAGAATTTATTCTACTATTCGCAAATATCAACCCGAAGCGATGATTATAAACAATACGGGACTTAGCGAACTCGGCAAAGTAGGTCACCCCGAACTTGACAGCGTTACTTTCGAAAGGGGTAACCCTTGTTTCGTAGATAACAGCGATAAACACAGGGCAGGCGAAATGTGTCAGGTTTTAAACGACCACTGGGGATACGCTAAGGAAGATTGCAATTATAAGTCGGTAAAAGAACTTATCGGTAACTTGGTAGATTGCCGAAAGTTTAATTGCAACTTCTTGCTTAATACGGGCTTAAAGGGCAACGGACTTGTAAACGCTACGGATAAGGCTATTTTGGGTGAAATAGGCAAGTGGGTTAAAAAGAATAAAGGCTTTATTTACGATATTAAGTCTTGCGATGTTACCGCCGAAAATGCGGACGTGGTAAAGGACAGCGCAGGTAATTATTACGCAATACTTAAGGACGTGCCTATGATTGCCGACGGCAACGTTACTAAAATAGTAGACGAGTTCGTAGTAAAAATAAACGCAAAAGTTAAAAAAGCAACTTGGCTCGATAACGGAAAAAGAATCAAAGTTAAAAATAACGCTTTTCACGGCGAAGCCTTTAGTTACGGCACTAGTATGAGTGTGAGAGTGGCAAAACTCGAATTAGAAAAATAATTGAATTTTTTAGAAAACGGCTTGCATTTTGTAAGCCGTTGTATTAAAATAAATTTATAAAAATTTAAAAAAAGGGAGTAGAAAAATGAAACCAAGAATAGGTATTCGCCCTACCATAGACGGTAGATGGGGCGGTATAAGAGAAGGCCTTGAAGAACAAACGATGCAAATGGCTAAGGACGCAAAAAAACTCATCGAAGAAAACGTGTTTTATGCGGACGGTACGCCTGCAGAAGTAGTAATTTCGCCTTGCACGATAGGCGGCGGTAAAGAAGCCTACGAATGTGAGCAATACTTCGTTACGCAAAATGTAACGGCTACGCTTTCGGTAACGCCTTGTTGGTGTTACGGTAGCGAAACTATGGACCTTAACCCGTTGACAACCAAAGCGGTATGGGGCTTTAACGGAACCGAAAGACCGGGCGCCGTTTATCTTGCCGCTTGTATGGCTGCGCACGCCCAAAGGGGCTTGCCTGCATTCGCTATTTACGGTGAAGACGTTCAAGATATCGGTATGAGCGGTATTACCCCCGACGTTGCCGAAAAGATTTTGCGTTTCGCTCGTTGTGCGCTCGTCGTAGGTCAAATGAAGAATAAAGCGTATGTTTCAATCGGTTCGGTCGCTATGGGTATCGGCGGAAGTTTCCTTGACGCAAATATGATGCAAAAGTATTTCGGTATACGTGCCGAATGGGTGGATATGACTGAAATTTTAAGACGTATCGACCTTGAAATTTACGATAAAGCCGAATACGAAAAAGAACTTAAATGGATAAAAGCAAACTGCAAGGAAGGCAAAGACCTTAACGGCGGACCTTGGGGACAAAAAGATTTTACTAGGGAAGAACTCGACGCTCACTGGGAATTCGTTGCAAAAATGACGCTTATAGTTAAAGATATTATGCTAGGCAATCCTAAACTCAACGAAATCGGCAGGCACGAAGAAGCCTTAGGCAGAAACGCTATTTTGGGCGGATTCCAAGGTCAGCGTATGTGGACCGACTATAAGCCCAACGGCGATTATACCGAAGCGATACTTAACTCTACGTTCGACTGGAACGGAAAGAAGGCACCCGTCGTGCTTGCAACCGAAAGCGATAACTGCAACGGTCTTGCTATGATTTTTGAAAATTTATTGACTAACAGGGCAAGTATTTTTGCCGACGTAAGAACTTACTGGTCGCCCGACGCCGTTGAAAGATGCACGGGGTGGAAACCTGAAGGCACCGCTAAAAACGGGTTTATTCATTTGATAAACAGCGGCGCAGCAGCACTTGACGGCACAGGCGCATCTAAGGACGAAAACGGCAATTCGGTTATGAAAAAGTGGTGGGAAGTTACCGATAAAGATATTTCCGCTATGCTTGAAAATACTAAGTTCAGCCCTGCAAACAGGGGTTATTTCAGGGGCGGCGGATTTTCAAGCACCTTCTCCACTCAAGGCGAAATGCCCGTTACTATGGTTAGGGTTAATCTCGTTGACGGCGTAGGCTACACTATGCAAATCGCCGAAGGTTGGACGGTGGAACTTCCTGAAAAGGTTAATAAAACGCTTTTGGATAGAACCGACCCGACTTGGCCGTCCACTTGGTTCGTTCCGAAACTTAACGGAAAGGATTCGTTCAGTAGCGTTTACGACGTTATGGCTAACTGGGGCGCAAACCACGGCGCATTCGTGTACGGCCATATCGGTAAGGATTTAATTACCCTTGCAAGTATGTTCAGAATGCCCGTTTCCTTGCATAATATCGACGATAAAGATATTTACCGTCCGCACGCTTGGAGTTCGTTCGGTACGAAAGATAAGGAAGGCGCAGACTATCGTGCTTGCGCAAACTATAAGCAGTTGTATAAATAAGACTTTAGCGGCGCACTATGCGGTGTGCCGTTTTTAATATTGTTTGTAATAAACAAGAAATACTTAGCAAAATTTTCTCAGCATTGCGAGTTTGGCGAAGTATCTAAAAACAAGTGTTACAGTGGCGCAATAGTCGACAAACACTGCAAAGAGATTCTTCGTCCGTCGCTAAACCGACGGACTTCAGAATGACAGTAGAGGTAGATTCTTCACTTCGTTCAGAATGACAGGAGCGTGGCTCAAGAATGACAGGTTAGGAAAATAAAAAGATAAAACAATGTCATTCTGAGACGGACTTACTTGACGGGCTACCTAAGAATCTAAAAAAATTCGCTAAAAGATTTTGCTTTCGCAAAAGATTTTAGTGAAAAAGGAGAAACCAACTGTAAAGTCTTGCACTTTGGTTTTACAAAAGTGCTGACAAAAAGTTGTGTTTCGACGATGTCATACTGAGCCACGCTCCGTAGCCCTACTTACGAAGCATCTAAAATATTTAGATTCTTCGCTACGCTCGCCTGTCGAAGTATCTAAAAAGTAAATGTAGTAGTAATGCAATTACAAACAAGAAACGCCGAGAGATTCTTCGTTCGCTTTGCGAACTTCAGAATGACAGGGAGAAAGTTACACAGTGTAGGCTTGCATAACCACCCTTTCCTGTCATACTGAGCAGGCGAGCATAGCGAGCCTGTCGAAGTATCTAAAAATACAAATGTTACGGCAACGCTGTGGCGAATTAAAAGTAAAAAATAAAGGAATATCATTTATGAGCGGAAGAACTAAATTGCCGGAAGTCGTGTTTCCGGAAAACAGAATAAGTAAAGAATTGTCTTTCTATCATTACGGTAAACACGCCTGCTTGCCCGATAATGCGTACGGACCTAATAAAAGAGATTATTTTTTATTTCATTTCGTCGCAAAGGGGAAGGGCGTTTATAAGTGCAAAAATAAGATTTGGCATATAGAAGAAAATCAAGGCTTTTTAATACGTCCGTACGAAGAAACTTATTATCAGGCGGATGAAAAAGACCCTTGGATGTATTACTTCGTGGCGTTTCACGGCACGCTTGCGGAAAAAATCATGGACGAAATAAACTGGATAGACGGTTACGTTATAAATCCCGAAAATCCGCTTGCGATAAAGCGCATAATGAAGTCGATTTGCTCCTCCAAAGAATTCTCAGCCGGGGGGGGGAGAGAACACGAGTATACTGTATTAGGTAACATTTATTTGCTTTTTGCGGAACTGGTAAAAAACAGCGGTCAAACCAGAACGTTAAAGCCCGAAAGCGAAAAACAAAATATTTTGAACGTTGCGATAGATTATATAAATAACAACTATGCGTCGAATTTCAGCATTGCCGAAATCGCCGACAGAGTTAACGTGCATATGTCTAATTTGTATAGGATTTTTAAAGAGCAGTTAGGCATATCCGCCATACAGTACGTTCAAAATTATAGAATGGATAAATCGGTATATTATATACTATAGGAAGTAATCTTTTGCCTTTGGCAAAATCTTTAGCAAAACAAAATGTTTTGCTGTAAAACTGTCGTTTTACACTTCCAAGTATGAAATACTGCGAAGTTATCGCTACTTGCAAGCAAAGCACTAACTTCTTGTATTATAAAATAAACACCGATATGCCTATATGCGAAGTTGCTGAAAACGTAGGTATAAACGATTATCCGCATTTTTGCAAACAATTTAAAAAGTATTACGGGTTTACGCCTACGGAATACCGCAAACGGTTTTCAAAAGAAAAAAAAGGTAATCCCGCAAAGTAAAGCAGTATCGTTAATTTTAGCGTTAAAGCAAAGTTGTAACGTAAACTTTAGTGTTACTTATTAAAGAAAAAATCAAGACCGTCCGAAAAATTCGGACGGTCTTGGGCTTTTTAATTTAATTTTCTTCGTTTAAGGCGTCGTTTGAAAGCGAAATTATTTTGTCGGAATATTTATTCTTTCTGCGTTTCAAAATTGTTTTGTATAACGGATAGGTTACTCCGCAAAGAGCCATTCCCGCAATGCCTACCGCAATGCCGATAATCGGGTGTAAGTTTTCGCCTATAACTTTCATTGCAAGGCACATACCCGTGCCGAAAACAAGTGCGCTTACGCTGCCGAAAATATATGCGCCGATTTGTACGGGACGATGTACTTTTTTATCCAACGCTTTAAGTTGTTCGGTTTTAGTCATCGGCGTTTCTACGTATTTGTTGCAAATGTTTTCTATGGTTTTCGTGTTGTTTGAATTTTTCATTTTATTTATTTCTCCTTGATTTGTTTTTACGCTTACATTATACGATAAAGGTATTTCCGTAAAGTTAAATATTCATTATATTTTTGTAAATTATTTGTTGCTAAAACGTAAAAATGAAGGATAATAAATAAAAATTAAAACGTTTTCATATGAACACGCTTGCATAGTTTACGTTTTTGTTGTAATGAGTGAGTTTGCGTAGGTTGCATTTTAGGTATGTTTAGTAGACTGTGCAGCACAACCATTCGTCATACTTCTATAGGCATTGCAAAGACTGTCGTTCACTTGAGTCATACTTCGACAGGTTTGCAAAGATTGTCATTCACTTGTGTTATACTTCGAAAGACTTGCAAAGACTGTCGTTCACTTGCATCTTACCAAGCAGTCTTATGCCACCACACCTTTTGTCATACTGAGCAGGCTTGAAAAGCCATCCCATTTTGTCATACTGAGCAGGCGAGTGTAACGAGCCTGTCGAATGTATCTAAAACAGTAGATTCTTGAGTATGTTCGCAGTAGCGAACATACTCAAGAATGACAGGTTTGGGAAAATTATTAT
>CAZMOQ010000056.1:0-6273 GCA_964568155.1 uncultured Clostridia bacterium
AACTCATCGCAAAGAGCCTTAAGCATATTTACGCCGTAGCCTTTTTCCGCTGCGTAAATATACAAATTAGTGGTATCTTCGCCGTCGGGAATCGTATCGCCGCCACAACCGACGAAAGAACAAAGCATACATAGCGAAAGTAACATAACAATGCATTTAGTAAATAGTTTTTTCATAATTTTATCTCCAAAAATTTTATTTTTAACCTTTTATACCGCCGATAGTAAGGTTTCTCATCAACGTACCCGAGAAGCAAGTAAACAGTATGCCCGTAGGCAATGCCGCCAACAACAAACCTGCAAAATAAACGGGGGTATCCAAAGTATAAGTCGCAGTAGTTTTATATTTGAATAAACCGCTCATAAGCGTCGGATAATTATCCATATACAAAATCGGCGTCATATAGTCATTCCAAATATTAACGAAGGTCATCAACCCTATTGCCAAAATCGCCGAGCGTGAAATCGGCAGAATTACTTGCAAAAAGATTTGGAAGTCGTTTGCACCGTCAAGCGCTGCCGCTTCGTCGTACGATTTATCTATACCTACGAAATAACTGTGCATAACCAAGAAATAATATCCGTGCCCTGCGAATTGTGAAATCAAAAACAACGGTGTGTTAACCAAACCTATATTCCACATATATTCGTAGTTAGAAACGCCGCCGGAATACGTAGGAATCATTAACTGAATAATCATAAACGTATAAAGCGCTTTTCTTCCTTTGAATTCGTACCTTGCTATAACGTAAGTAGCACACGTAGTCGCTAAAAGTCTGCACGCCATACAACCGACTGAAAACCATACGGAATTAAACACCATACCGAAGAAGTCAACGCCGTTATACTCTATGGTTTTAAACGCAGTAACGTAATTTTTAAGCGTAAATTCTTTCGGAAAAACCCTGCCGGGGTACATAGAATATTCTATTCCGTCCGTTGCCGAAATCAAAAAGCCCATTATAAATACAGCCAACAAAGACAATGCCCATATCCAAAGAATGGTTGCAACGACGTGAAATAATATGCCGTGGCTCCGCATATATTGACCGAAGTGTTTTAAAGGCGAATACTTTTTTACGGAATCGTTATTATTCATCAATATTCAACCTCCTCGCCGAATTTATTCATAAACCATCTTCCGCCGAATACCAGCGGTAAACTTAAAACAGTCATCATCAAGCCGACTGCAACCGCTTGACCGTACATATTTCTCGATGCGCTGTAAATAACGTCAAACATCCAGTAACTTAACGTATACGTACCGTACTGACCTTCGGTAAACAGCAATACCGGACCTGACGAACCGAAGAAGCCGATTAACTTAAACGTCATAACCGTACAGAAAGTCGGCCAAATTAAAGGAATTATAACCTGAAAGAATTCTCTAATGGGTCCTAAGCCGATAAGTTTTCCGTATTCGTTCACTTCGGTAGGAATTCTGCCCATTGCACCGAACCAAACTATAAGTCCGCCGCCCAAACCTATCCAAACTTGATAAGTAATCATTTCCTGCATAGCGTATTCTACTTTTATCGGCGTTTTTATGTCCAAGTGCATAACGTCGTTAAGCAAATGAACCAAAGGACCTTCCGACACGAACATTTGTTGGAAAACTATCGCCATCATAAAACTGCTTACCGCACCCGGCAAATACAGCACCGTTCTTATAAACGGAGAACCGAACATTTCTTTATACAACATATATGCCGCAAAGAAGGATAAAAAGCCTTCAACTACTCCGACTACGAACCATATCGAAGTATTCTTCATAGCCATACCTAAATTATCCGAACCGTTCGTAACCAACTTTACACCGTCGATAAAGTTATCGAGCAACGTAAAACTGTTCGTTTCGTATTTAGTAAACGCCAGTGCAAAAGACTGCACTTGCACGGGCAACCAAAATATTGCTAAATGCGATAACGCAGGAAACAATAATACCAAAATAAATACTATAGTTATCGTCGGCATTTTTGTTTTACGCATCTGCGTTTCGCCGTTATTTTTTTCTTTCACTTTCTCACCTGCTTAATTTTTTTCTTTTCGTAACGAATAATACAGCCGCTACCGCTAATGCAACGACGGCAACCGTAATACTACTGCCGTTTACAAACGAACTGCAACCGCTTGTAGCGTTTTCGGTATTTCCGTCAGCGACTTTTGCCGTGGTAAATCTAACGTTGAATTGCATATCTTGCGTAACTCTTTCGATAATTACTTTTCCTTCGGCATTTACGTTTGCCTTTTCGCCATTCAACAATACTTCCGCAATATAATAATTATTTGCAGGCGTTATCGTAAGAACGAGTTGCCCGAACGCACCGACGCTTGTTTTTGAAAGTTCAACCGTGCCTTCGCCTACTTTATACGCTACAGCCGAATAAGTTTTTTCAACAGTTTGCGTTTCTATAGTAACGTCGCTTAAGAACTTGTACACGTTTTTGCAGTAATAATAGCCGTCGTTACCCAAAATCAATTCGTCAACGTATTCTTCGCCGTTTATCTTAAACGAAGTTAAAACATAGCCTTCTTTCGTTGCAATTTTTGCGTTCATAATGCTTAACATATCGGCGCTGTTTTCAATATCAACCATAACGTTTTGATTTTCAACGACCGTAATATCGACTTGCTTCTTTTGAGTTTCTATACTAATAACTCCGCCGCACGTCAAGGTTGAACAGTCCAAAGCATAACCGTCTTGAGTAATTACGATTTTATCGGTAACGTCGTTGCCGTCTATCTTAACGGAAGAAATACCGTAACCGTACTCGATAGGAATAAGAAATTTATAATCGGTATTAAGCGGAACAGTATATTTTTTGTCTTTAACCAAAGTTACGCCTTCCGCAACTTCACCAACGGTTATTTCCGACAAATCGTACAAACTGTTGAAGGTGTATTCGTTCCAGTCGGTAAACGGACCGTTTTTAACAAGATTGCCTTTATCCTTAAACCCGTCGGTATAATCGATAAAATGCGAAACTTCTTCGCCGTTTATTTTTACGTATACATAGTTTGCATACCATTCGTTGTAAGCGATATACTTTGCGCAACCGAACTCAACGGTAAATTCACTCTCGTTAGTTAAGTCAAGCGAAGTTTTGCCAACGCTTATACCTACCGTATCGGCGCTTTTCGCTAAGCCGTAATAATTCATATTTGCAAGTATGTGTATTTGGTTATCTCTCCAACGCAAAAGGTAACCGTAATCTTTAGCGCTGCTTGCATTACCTTTTTCCAAAATAACCAAATCGAAGAACAAACTCGTGCGGTTGTCTAACGCTTCAAAATCGTAATCTTCAAAAGTTATCTTTGCACTGACCGCTACGTTAGTATTTTCGTTAAAATATCCCAACGTTCTTGTCATAGTGCTTGAAGCGTTTGTATACTTGCGGCTGCTTTCGCCTGAAAGGTCGAACAAATCGTAAACTTTTACGTCATCGAGAGCAGGTGCTCCGTTACCCTTTATAAACCATATGAATTTTTCAGCCGCAGTCAAACGGGAAACGTCCCTGATATAACCTTTTTCGTTATCGGTTAATGCGTCGTACGCCTTGCGTGCGTTTTCAACCTTTTCTTTATCTGCCCACACAACGTCTTGCGCTTCGGGCAATTCTTCGATAGCCGTTTTAACCGCCCTTATATTATCGAGCGTTTCAACACCGGGTAGAGTCGTATAAGTCGTGCTTAACGTGTAATATGTATAATCGTACCCCGTTGCGCCTTTACCAAGATATCCGCCTTTAGTTTTATAGTAATTGCTTGTATCGACAAAGTGCATTATTTCGACGTCGTTTATCTTTACGTACACGTAGTTCCCCGTCCATTCGCCGTCGGTATACGCTTTCACGTAACCCATTTCAAACGTAAATTGTTCTCTGCCGTACCGCCATTCGTCTACGTTGATTTTTCCCGTTCCGTCTAAGTTATCGATTTCCTTTAATTTTGACGACAAATCACTCCAACTCAACTCTGCGCCGACGTTTTTCAACTGATTACCTTCAGTTCCGTCGCCTTGATAAACAAGTTTTGCATTGCCGTCCCTAAAATAGAACAAATATCCGCAATCTTGCAAATAATAACTCGGCCCGTTATTTATTGAATCGGTATGTCCCATCAAAAAGTTGATAATCATCACTTTCTTACTTGACTTATCGTAAAACAATTTAGCCTTAAACGCAACGTTTTGTGTTTCAGACAGTTCACCTAGATTTCGGTTTTTGTCAGCGCCGCTAGTAAAATCCATTTCTTGAGCAACGTCCCACAAATCGTAAACCGTAGGCTCGTCCAGCGAAGTGTAAGTTACTTCGTCAGCCAACGCTTTCGTCGTAGTATTTGCATTATCGCAAGCGATACCGAAAGCGAACAAACTTGCACACATACAAATTACTAACGACAAGGTTACTAATCTTTTCTTTTTCAAGTGACTAACTCTCCTTTAAATCTTTTTTCTTTTTATGATAAACATTATCGATGCCGCCGCAATCGTTATAGCGGCAAGAATTATGCAACCTCCGTCAATAAACGAACCGCATCCTTTAGAAGTCTTTTCGTTGGTTTCGTCAATTGTTTCCACAACCGAAAATTCAACGTTGATAATCAAATCACTCATAACTTTTTCAACAACGTATTCGTTGTTACCGTCTAAAAGTATCTTTTCTCCGTTAAGCGTAACGCAACCTTTTATATACGCACCGTCGTTAAGCTTGAATTTTATGGTAATTTTATCGAATGCGTCCACGGTACTTCCGACTTCAATAGTGCCGTCCCCCGTTTTGTTTACGGTAACAGAGTAACTTGTTTTTTCAACTTCGGTAACGATAGTTATATCTTCCAAAACTTGATATTTTACGGTGTAAACGCCGTCAGAGCCAAGCGTTACGTTTTCAATTTGTTCTACGCCGTTAATCTTCAAAGAAGAAAGCGTATACCCTACGTTAGTAGTGATTTTTGCGTCTAAATAATTTGTATAAGCACATTTTTCGGACGTTTCTACAGTTACGTTTTCGTTAGACGTAATCGTTACGGTTGCTTCGTCTAAAACCGCAGTAACGGTTAAAGTACCGCCGCTAGTCAACTTAGAACAGTCTAAAACGTACTTACCTTCGCTTTCCTTTACAAAACTTGTAACGTCGGTTTCGTCAAGCATTGCTTTTTCCAACTTATAACCGAATTTTAACGGAAGAATCAATTCGGCACCTTCTACCGCAAGAATATCGTAAGTTGCGCCTTCAACAAAATCCGCACCGTCGGTAACCTTACCCATAACGATTTTTATCGAATCGTAAGCGGTTAAAAATTTATATTGACAATATTCTCTTAAATCGGCACCTCGACCTGTGTATAAGCCCAAATCCGCAGCGTTTGTAAAGTTTGCACCGTTATCTATAAAATGCATTACTTCGGTTCCGTTTATTTTTACGTATACGTAATTTGCAACGTATTCGCCGTCAACATAGTATTTTGCACAACCGAATTCAAAAGTAAATTCGATTTTACCTTTGAAGAAATCTTCTTTTGTTCCGCCTAATATATCGGACGAAATATCGCTTACCCTTACACCTGCAACTATTTCGCTTGAATCGTTGTCCGTAGTAGGATTACTGTCGTAACGTATGGACATAGCGTTATCTCTTAGATAGAACTGATATCCGTAACCGCCGCTTGCAAAATGTGACCCCGACGCTGTCTTCAATATGATATAATTCATTGCAAATGCGTGATTTTGCTCGTCTGTATGCGATATTTTTGCACGGAATGCAACGTTCATATTGCTATCGAATTTGCCTACGTTTTGCGTTTCGTCGTTCGCTTTTGTTGGTTGATGTTCTTTTACGCCTTTCAAATCGTATAAATCGTAAACCTTTACGTCGTCTATTTTAACTTCACATTTAGAAATTTCAACTTCAAGATTATAACTTCCGTCGGCAAGCCCTGAACAATCTAAAATATATTTACCGACAGACCAAGTAAGTTTATCCGTAACGTCGGTTTCGCCTAACTTTGCCGAAGTAACTTTATAACCGTCTTTAACGGGAATTTCTAAAGTTGCGCCGTCGGCAATAATAACATCGTGTACACTACCGCTAGTAAACGCAGCACCTTCAGGTGCGTTAGCCATAGTGATATGTGCGAAATTATACGTTGTGCTGAAAGTATAATTCGTATAGCCATAACCCGTTGCACCTTTACCGAAATATGTTCCTTTATTTTTATAATATTCGCTTGTATCGGTAAAACTCATCAACTCAACGTCGTTTATCTTTACGTA
>CAZMOQ010000057.1:0-6248 GCA_964568155.1 uncultured Clostridia bacterium
AAATTTCCGATTTGATAGGTTGTCTTTTATGGCTTGCGGATAATGAAGCAAGCGGCTTCGTAACGGGAACGGTTATTCCCGTAGACGGCGGATTCTCGGCATACAGCGGAGTGTAAATAGAAAAATTTAATAAATAATTAAAAAGGGCGGGGAATCAAATTAGATTCTCCGTCCTTTTGCTTTGCTTAAAAAAGTATTTCGTAAAAAAAATTCCGTAACGACGGGCGTTAAACCCGTTCGGTTTGCGTTTTGCGCTTATTCACAAGCCACAGCGTTATGCACACGGTTAAAACGATAGGGAATACTATTGCAAAAAGTATACCCGTTTTTAAGCCGCCGCCCAAAGCGTCGGATAAAAGTCCGACTACCGCAGGACCGCTTACGCAACCTAAATCGCCGCTTAACGCAAGTAGCGCAAACATAGCGTTTCCGCCGCCTTTTATTTTTGCCACCGCAAGGCTGTACGTGCCCGGCCACATTAACCCTACGGAAAATCCGCATAACGCCATACCTATAAGCGAAACTACGGGGATAGGCACGAATACTATTATTAAATAAGAAATTATGCAAAGCATTCCGCTTAAAGCCATTGCTTTTTCAAGGTTTAATTTATTGTTTTGTTTTCCGTAAATAACCCTGCAAATACCCATCGTTGCGGCAAACAACGCAGGTCCTACCAAATCGCCCAACGCCTTAGGTAACCCCAAACTGTTTTCAACGAATGTCGAAGCCCATTGTGCAACGGCGGCTTCGCTTGCGCCTGCGCATAATATTACTACCGAAAACAACCAAAACAGTTTATTTTTGAAAAGTTCGATTATTTTTAAGCCGCTTTCGCCTTCCTTTATTATGTTTTGCAGGGGGACGAATAAGAAAGTTATGCCGTTCACAATCGGTATTATAGCCCAAATCAGGGATAATATTTTCCAGTATTCTATGCCTATCGTGAAGAAAAACAATGCGGAAAGAGTTATAACGCCCATACTGCCCCAGCAATAAAAAGAGTGCAACAAACTCATAGTTTTGTCTTTATGCTCGCTCGGGCAAGATTCTACTATCGGGCTGATAACCACTTCGATTAGTCCGCCGCCGACTGCGTAAAACAACACGGAAATTATTAATCCCAAATACGGGTCGTTAAAGCGTTCGGGTAAAACCGCCAAAAGGATAAGCCCCGTTGCGGCAAAAAAGTGCGCAGCAACCACGCATTTGCGGTAACCTAATTTATCGACTAAAAAAGTTGCGGCAATATCGGTAAATAATTGCAGTATAAAATTTATCGAAATCAGCAAGGTTATTTTCTCTATAGGTATGCCGTAAGTATTTTGAAATGTAACGAACAACAGCGGAACGAACGTGTTCGCTATCGCCTGCACTATATATCCTACGAAACTAGCGGTAATCGTCTTTTGAAATTTATTTTTCATATGCGTTCAACGTAAAAAAATTACAATTTTCTCCATAAAATAAGTAAAATTATACAATAAAAAAATATAAGTGTCAACGAACTTAACTTAAATTATCAAAACCCATTTTTAAGTCGGTTTTTTCGTTGCGTTTTTACCGTTAATGTGTTAAAATACTAAAGTAACGTTGTAAAAACGGATAAACGTAACTCTATAATCATTATATTAAACGTCCGTTTTTGTTGTTATGGTAATTTTAAAACTTTTGCGAAAGGAGATAGAAAATGAGTGCTATTTACAACGAAGTAAAAAACAGATACGCCGAAGTCGGCGTCGATACCGAAGAAGTATTAAAAAAGATGAGTGAAGTTCCCATAAGCGTGCACTGCTGGCAGGGCGATGACGTTGTCGGCTTCGACGGCGGCGGTATGGCTTCGGGCGGCATACAAACGACGGGCAATTATCCGGGCAGAGCGGCTACGCCCGAAGAACTTTTTGCCGACATAAAAAAGGCTTTTTCGTTTATGACGGGGAATAAGCGTTTGAATTTACACGCAAGTTATGCTATTTTGGGCAAAGATTTCGGCAAGGTCGACAGGGACGAATACACCCCTAAACATTTCGAACCTTGGGTTAAGTTCGCAAAAGAAAACGGCATAAGCGGTATAGACTTCAACCCGACTATGTTTTCGCATAAAAATGTGGTAAACGGGCTTACTTTATCTTCCCCGATAGAAGAAGTAAGAAATTTTTGGATAAAGCATTGCAAAGCCTGCTTGAAAATAGCGGAATATTTCGCAACCGAAATGAATACCCACTGCCTTATGAATATTTGGATTCCCGACGGGTATAAAGATATCCCTGCGGATAGGTTAGGACCGAGAGTAAGACTTAAAAATTCGCTTGACGAAATTCTTTCGACTTCTTACGATAAAAATAAAGTAATCGTTGCCGTAGAAAGCAAAGTTTTCGGCATCGGCGTTGAAAGTTATACAGTCGGCAGTAACGAGTTTTATCAAAATTACGCCGCAAAAAACAATATATGTTGCCTTTTGGATAACGGGCATTATCACCCGACCGAAGTCGTTTCCGATAAAATTCCTTCCTTGCTTGCTTTTTACGATAAAGTTGCCTTGCACGTTACAAGGGGTGTAAGGTGGGACAGCGACCACGTCGTTTTGTTAGAAGACGAACTTAAGGAAATAGCCAAAGAAATAGTTAGGTGTAATGCCTTAGATAAGGTTATGATAGGGCTAGATTATTTCGACGCAAGCATAAACAGGTTGGTTGCTTGGGTAACGGGGCAAAGGGCAATGCAACAAGCGCTTTTGTACGCTCTTTCCATTCCGCACGAAAAACTTAAAAAATTGCAGGACGAAAGCAGGTTTACCGAACTTTTGTTTTGGCAGGAACAAGTGAAACTTTTACCTTTCGGCGAACTTTGGAACGAATATCTTGAAAGACAAAACGTCGTAAAAGATTATCTTACGCCGATTTTGAATAGCGAAAGAAAGTAAAACATTTTTAAGGAGTTATTATGAAAATTTACAAAAAATTGCTTACCGCATTATTTTTAAGCGTGGTTTGCGTACTTACTTGTTTTGGTTTTGCCGCCTGCGAAATGGGCGGCAATAGCGAAAGCGGCGGAACGAACGGTGGCGAACCTACACATCACCACGAATTTTTCGAAGTGCCTAGCCCTGAATTTTTAGCTGAAGAAGCAAATTGTGAGCATAGAGCAGTTTATTACAAATCCTGTGAATGTGGCGAGCGTATCGGCGAAACTTTTGAATACGGCGATTACGGTCACGTTTGCGGCGAATGGCATGAAGCAACCCCTGCAAATTGCTACACAGGCGAAAATGGAACTGTCGGATATTATACTTGTGAACTTTGCGACGGTTGGATTGATGAAAACGGAAATCGAATATATCAATTAAATATTGAACCAACACACGAGTACGTATGGCAAGATAGTACCCCCCCCCAAGAAAACCAACACGGGCATAAGGAGTGCTATTATTGTAGTAATTGTGGGCGTTTGTTTGATGAAAACAAAGAAGAAATCTACTATGACGACGTTATAATACACTGTTATAGCGAAGACGACTGGCATGAAGAAGTCCCTGCAAAATGTGAAAAAGCAGGCACTAAAGGTTATTATCAGTGTTCCCATCCCTATTGCGGCAAGTATTTTGATAAAGAAGGGAATCTTATCGGTAGACAACTTAGTGACATTACTATAAAAGCGAAGGGACACGAGTACGAGAACGGCTACTGCAAAAATTGTAAGACTAGAACACCGTCAGTGGGGCTTGCGTATGAATTTCAAGACGGCGGATATTATAACGAAAGTCATTTCGACGTAACAGGCATAGGCTCTTGCACCGATACTGAAGTAGTTATCCCAAGCACATATACAAAAGACGGTGTAGAATATCCCGTACGGGGAATTGCAAGTACAGCTTTCTTAGATTGCAGTAACTTAACCAGCATAACGATACCTGTCAGTGTTACTGGTATCGGTGAACGTGCGTTTATCGGCTGTACAAACTTAACAAAAGTAAATTATACGGGTACGGTAGATGACTGGGCATCGATAACTTTTAACTATAATTCTCAGCATAGTGCAAATCCTTTAGAGTATGCAAATAATTTATATATAGATAACGAATTAGTTACTCAAGCAACTATAACGGTTTCTACAATAAAATCGTATGCGTTCTATGGTTGCCATAGTTTAACAAGCGTAACGCTGGAAAGTAGCGTTGAAACTATAGGAAAAGACGTATTCAGTCATTGTTTTAAACTTGCAGAAGTAATAAACAAAACCGGCAAGGATATAACCACTTGGAACAGTAGTTATATAAATAGTTATGCGTTAAGCGTAAAAACCGAAGGCACAACCGATATAAAGAAAGTAAATGACTGTTTGTTTTTAAAAGTAGACAATACTAACTACCTTGTTAACTATGTAGGCAACGAAAAGTCTTTGACCTTGCCTGAAAATTTCAACGGTAATGATTATGTTATAAATACTCGTGCGTTTGCTTATTGCCGTCCGTTAACAAGCGTAACTATCGGTGGCAGCGTTACTTCTATAGGCAACGATTCTTTCCGTCAATGTAGTAACTTAACTAGCCTGACGATAGGTGATAATGTTGAAACTATCGGCGACTACGCTTTTTATGAATGTTATAACTTACTAGGTGCAATTACATTCAACGGCGTAAAATCTATCGGCGAAAACGCTTTTCGTGACTGTAAAAACTTGGCAAGCGTAACTTTAGGTAAAAACGTAGAAATTATCGGCGAAAATGCTTTCAATGGTTGCAAAAAACTTGTGGAAGTAATAAACTTCAGTGAAAAAATTACCATATATAGATATGGTTCTGATGAGAATGGTTGTATAGCGCAAAATGCAATAAGTGTAACAACAAATGGTTCAAGTGCGATAACAACTACTGCTGACGGTTTTGTATATTTAACCCTAGCCGCTTCTATAGGTTACAGTGACATTGTATGTCTTGTTAATTACTTAGGTAATGAAACTGTGTTAACCATACCTGATAATATAACTGCGATAGGTAATTATGTTTTTGAAGAGCGTGATAATTTAACAAGCGTAACTATCCCCGACAAAGTTACTTCTATCGGCAGTTATGCTTTCAGTGAATGTAGTAATCTAAAAAGCATAAACATTCCTACAAGCGCAACAAGAATCGGCGATTATGCTTTCAATGAATGTCATAGTTTAATTAGTATAGTAATACCTGATAAAGTTACTAAAATCGGCGACCGTGCTTTCTATAACTGCTATAACTTAACAAGCGTAACTATCGGTAAAGGTATTACCGGCGATACTTCTTTTGGAAGTTATTCTTTCTATGGTTGCAAAAAACTTGTAGAAATAATAAACAGGTCATCGACTAGACTTAACCTTACAGGTAGTGCAGATTTCGGCTACGTAGCAGATTATGAGTTAAAAATAGAAACGTCTTGGGAGACTATCGGTAGCGAAATAGAAGAAGACGAAAACGGCTTTTTGTTTTTAACCGTAGACGGCACTAAGTATCTTGTTAATTATATAGGTAATGACGAAAATATAACTTTGCCAAGCGGCGATTATATAATAAATCGTTACGCTTTCTATAATTGCAATAGTTTAAAAAGCATAATTATTCCTGACGGCTTTACTTCTATAGATAATTACGCTTTCTATGAGTGTAGTAGTTTAGAAAGTGTAACAATCCCTAACAGCGTAACTTCTATCGGTAATTACGCTTTCTGTCGTTGCTATGGGTTAACAAGTATAACTATTCCAGACAGTGTAACTTCTATCGGGAACGGTGCTTTCTCTACTTGCAAAAAATTAGAAAGTATAACAATACCTAACAGCGTTACATCTATCGGAAATTCCGCTTTCTATGATTGCCGTAACTTAACAAGTATAACTATCCCTAACAGCGTTACTTCTATAGCAAATTTCGTTTTCAGTGGTTGTGAAAATTTAGAAAGTATAACTATCGGCAATAGCGTTACTTTTATAGGCAAGTATGCTTTCAGGGATTGCCGTAAATTAACAAATATAAATATTCCCGATAGCGTAATTTTTATCGGCGAATACGCTTTCTATGGTTGCAACAGTTTAGAATACAACGAATATGACAATGCATATTATTTGGGTAGCGATATTAACCCTTACTTATGCTTAATAACAGCAAAGTCAAACGAAATAGAAAGTTGCAATATAAATGAAAAATGTAAATTTATTCATGAATCCGCTTTCTGGGGTTGCCGTAGTTTAACCAGCATAACTATTCCTGACAGCGTTATTTCTAT
>CAZMOQ010000058.1:0-6198 GCA_964568155.1 uncultured Clostridia bacterium
ATGACAGGAAAATAAAAATATTTTAAAATTGTGGCGCAAAAATATTTGCAAAGTTACGCCTACATTATATCCTATATTCAAAAAAAAATCAATCGACTGTTGACAATATGCTTTCGCTTTGGTAAAATATAATATATCAAAGAATTTTAAGGAGAATAAAAAATGAAAAATCCTATAGTTACAATCGAAATGAAAGACGGCGGCAAAATTAAAATAGAACTCTATCCCGAAATTGCGCCTAATACCGTAAATAATTTTATTTACCTTGTTAAGAAGGGCTTTTACGAAGACCTTATTTTTCACAGAGTTATAAAAGGCTTTATGATTCAAGGCGGTTGCCCCAACGGTACGGGCACGGGCGGTCCGAGATATTGCATTAAGGGCGAATTTACGTCAAACGGATTTAAAAACGACCTTAAACACAAACGGGGCGTTATAAGTATGGCTAGGGCGATGAATCCGGACAGCGCAGGCAGTCAGTTCTTTATAATGCACGCAGACAGTCCGCATTTGGACGGTCAGTATGCTGCTTTCGGAAAAGTTATCGAAGGTATGGACGTGGTCGACGAAATTGCAAATCAATACGTAGATTACACCGATAGACCGCAAGTTGACCAAGTAATGAAGAAAGTTACCGTTGAAACTTTCGGGGAAGATTATCCCGAACCGCAAAAAGCGTAGGCTATACTTGACTTTAATTACGTTTTGGGGTAAAATAATCGTATGTCCATTCTCGAAAAAATTTCCGACGGCGGAGATATAAAACAACTTAATATAAAACAATTGACTTCGCTTGCGGAAGAAATACGGGAGAAGATTATAAACGGCGCATATCTAAACGGCGGGCATTTGGCGTCTAACTTAGGCGTTATAGAACTCACTGTTGCGCTCCATTACGTTTTTGATTTTTCAAAAGATAAAATAATTTTCGACGTAGGGCATCAATGTTATGCACATAAAATTCTTTCGGGCAGACTTTCTAAATTCAACTCGATTAGAACCGAGAACGGCATTTCGGGATTTCCTAACGTAGAAGAAAGCGAATACGACGCATATTCGTCGGGGCACGCAGGCACTGCGATAGGCGCAGGGCTTGGGTACTGCCTTGCAAGGGACAGGCTTGGCGACAGTTACGAAGTCGTTTCGGTCGTGGGCGACGCATCTTTTTTGAACGGCGTTTCAAGCGAATCGCTTATGACTGCGGATAAAAAACCGAATGATTTTATAGTTATTTTGAACGACAACGGTATGGCTATTTCGAAAAATACCAGCGGAATGTATAAAGCGTTGTCGAAAATGACTACTAAAAGCCTTTACGAAAAATTTAAGCGTGGCGTGCAGCGTGTTTTCGGAAAATCGTTTGTTACAAAATTTTTGACGGCTATAAGGAATTTCGTAAAAAAGGTGCTTGGCGGCAACACCTATTTGGATAATTTGGGGCTTAAATACGTCGGCGTTATTGACGGGCACGATATGAAGGAACTGGTTAAAACTTTGCGGATAATAAAAAATTCGCACCAACCCGTTCTTTTGCACGTAAACACCAAAAAAGGCAAAGGCTATAAAGACGCCGAAGAATCCGCAGAACGCTATCACGGCGTAGGCAAACGCTTCGTTCAAAACGAAAACGATTTTTCCGCCGCTTTGGGCGAAACTCTTTCGGAATTAGCCGATAAAGATAAAAAAATTCACGCAATAACCGCCGCAATGACTGACGGCACGGGGCTTTCTTCGTTTAGCGAAAAACACCCCGAAAATTTTACCGACGTAGGCATAAGCGAAGAATACGCAGTTACGCTTGCCGCAGGAATGGCTTTGGGCGGTTTGAAACCCGTAGTTTGTATTTATTCCACGTTTTTGCAAAGGGCGTACGACCAAATTTTGGAGGACGTTTGTTTGCAAAATCTCGGCGTTACTTTTTGTTTGGACAGGGCAGGCGTGGTCGGCTCCGACGGGCAAACGCATCAAGGCATTTTCGATTTGAGTTATTTAAGCCATATGCCGAATATGACGATTTTCGTTCCGAAAGACGTTGCAGAAATGAAAAAAATGCTTGCGGTTGCGGTGGATAAAGGTTCGCCCGTTGCCATACGTTATCCTAACGGTAAGAATTTTTCGTTTGATGAGGACGATACGCCTATAGAAAAATGGCAAGTTGTTAAAAATGGCGGGAATATAGTAATTTTGGCTGTCGGCGGAAGAATGCTAGATATTGCGCTTCGTGCGGCAGACTTATGCGGTAAAGATATTACTGTAATAAACGCAAGAACGGTAAAACCGCTCGATTACGAAGTTCTTGACAAGATAAAAAACAGCCGTGTAATAACTATGGAAGACAACGTTGAAACGGGCGGATTTGGCAGTGCCGTCGCAGGATATTTCGCAAACAATAGTTGCGACGCTAAACTTAAGATAATGGCAATTAAAAAAGGCGTTATAAAACAGGCGGGGGTAGAGCGGCAACTCGAACTTAACGGTTTATCCGTAGAAAGTTTGATAGGCGTTATAAATAATTATGATTGATATACATTCGCACGTAATTCCTTTCGTGGACGACGGCAGTAAAAGTATGGAAACGTCTTTAGAAATGTTAAAAACGGTGCAAGCGCAAGGCGTTACGACCTTGTTTTGTACGCCGCATTTCAGATACGGAGTTTTCGAAAGCAATAAAGAAAAAGTGCTTGAAAAATTTAATTTATTGAAAGAAGAAGCGAAAAAGGAAGATATTTCGGTAAATTTGTTGTTAGGGCAGGAAATTTCTTATAAAAAAGATATAGTAAAGGAAATAAAAAACGGCTTTTATTATACGCTTAACGACAGTAAATACGTGTTGATAGAATTTCCTTTTGATAAAAAAGTAGATATCCCCGAAGTAGTTTATAATTTGGTTAGGGCGGGCTACGAGCCTATCGTGGCGCATTTTGAAAGATATTTTTACTCGAATATCGACATTGCGTACGAACTCAGAGCGTTAGGGGGGCATATCCAAGTGACCGCTAACGAGATTTGCGGCGACGGCTATTTTGCGTTTAGAAAACTCACCGCCGAATTGATGAAAAACGACCTTGTGGATTTCGTTGCAGGGGATTATCATTCAAGTAGAACGTATAGAATGGAAAAGGCTGCAAAATTCGTCAGGAAAAAGTTCGGTGCAAAAACTTACCAAAAATTATTCGTTACGAATGCGGAAAAATTTAGCAAATGAAAAAGATTATTGCAATAGGCGGCGGAGAAATTCGCTACAAAACGACGAATAAAATAGACGCTTACGTTGCCGACCTTGCCAAAAAACGGGCAGGGCAAAGGCGGGCGAACGCATTGTTCTTCGGTACGGCAAGTCACGACAGTATGCCGTATTTTAACAGTTTCAGAAAAACTTATACTTCGGATTTCGATATAAAAGCCGAAGTTGCGCTTTCCGTTTACGGCGAGATGGATATAGATAAAATAAAGGGCAAGATAGAAAAAACCGACGCAATTTACGTAGGCGGCGGCGATACGCTTTTTATGCTTAAAAAGTGGAACGAATTCGGCATTACACCCCTTATAAAGCAAGCGTATCAGGACGGCGTTATTGTCGCAGGGCTTTCCGCAGGAGCGATTTGTTGGTTTGAAGATATGTATACCGATAGCGATATTATGAACGGTGGCGCCGATTATAAGTTTGAGAAAGGTTTGGGCTTAATTAAAGGGCTTTGCACGCCGCATTATAACGAGCGGATAACCGATTTCGATAAAAGATTTTCGGAATCGGAATTCAAATATGCGGTTGCTATTGAAAACGATTGCGCCGTAGAGTTTACCGACGGCGTTATAACGGGGTGCGTTTCTTCGGGCGGCAACGCTTACGAAATAATAAACGATAGCAGTAAGTTGATTAAGAGTAAATTATGAACGTAAATTATCAAAAACAGTATGAAAAAATAATTTCTTCGGTAAAAAATTCGGGGCGCAAACCTACGCTTTTGTTACATTCTTGTTGTGCGCCGTGTTCGACTTCGGTTATAGACAGGTTAAAAGATTTTTTTGACTTAACCGTTTATTATTACAACCCTAATATTTATCCCGAAGAAGAATATTTTAAACGGCTTGACGAACAAAAAAGACTGTGCGAAATTTTTAATATTCCTGTTATAGACGAAGTTTATAATCCTGCCGAATTTTACGAAGCGGTAAAGGGCAGGGAAAACGATTACGAAGGCGGCGCAAGGTGTAAAATATGTTGCGGTATCCGCCTTGAAAGAACTGCAAAAAAGGCGAAAGAATTAGGATTCGAATATTTTGCGACAACGTTGTCGGTTAGTCCGTTGAAAAATGCGGGTGTTTTAAATGAAACGGGCTTAGTTTTGCAAGAAAATTACGGCGTTAATTACTTGATAGCCGATTTCAAAAAGAAGGACGGGTATCTTAATTCAGTAAGAATGTCGGCGCAATACGGTTTGTATAGGCAAAATTTTTGCGGTTGCGAATTCAGTCGCAATAAAATAGTATAAATATTTATGGTTTTTGCTTGTGTTTTTTAGTTGGTGTTTGCCATAGCAAATTTGCGTTGCATAGTTTAGTTTTATTGTTTGTGTTTTTACATTACACGGCTTGCAAAAATCCTTTGTTTGTTAAAATACTACGATTAAAAACCTTTGTAAGTAAACTTTTTTACTTGTATAAAAAATATAATTTTATAGAAAACAATTATAATTAGTATAATATTATAGAAAAAAGTTATAATTAGGATAATTCATCAAAAGTTAAAATCACGGCGGTATAAATTTTATACCGCCGTGATTTATTTTTGTAAGTTTTTATTTATTGTATTTTTATTTTAATCTAAGCGCAGAATTTAATAATAATTTTTCTATCCTGTCATTCTGAGTCCCGCTTACCTGACGGGCTTACGAAGAATCTAATCTAACCTGTCATTCTGAAGTTCGCAAAGCGAACGAAGAATCTACATTGTGTTTCTTGTCTACTATTGCGTTACTAAAATATTTACTTTTTTAGATACTTCGACAGGTTTGCTGTGCAAACCTGCTCAGTATGACAAGGGGTGGATGATTGTTATTACTTGTGTGGTGCGTGCTGTTCTTGCCTGCTCAGTATGACAAAGTGGGGGGCTAATGCTTGACTGTTCAGCGTGACAAGTTTTAATATTTTTAATTATTCCCCAAAAAGATAGGTTTAGGGCAAAATTCATTGTTTTTAATTTTATCCCATTCTTCTTGTGTGCCTGTGTAATAAATATTTGTTAAATTATCACAAAGAAAGAAAATGTCTCTACCTATAGAAGTAACGCTGTCAGGAATTGTTATACTTTCTAAACTACTGCAATCACAGAAAGCGCACTCACCTATAGAAGTAACGGTGTCTGGTATAGTTATACTTGTCAACTTACGGCAACTACTGAAAGCGAAATCATTTATAGAAGTAACGCTACTAGGAATAATTATACTTTCTAAACTACTACAGCAATAGAAAGCGGAATCATAAATAAATTTACAGGTTTCATTTATATTGCAATTTTTTATATTCGTTGATTTTGCTTTCATCAAGCATAAGTAAGGGTTAGTATCATTACCCAGATAATATGCGTTATTATATTCATTATATATTAAACTATTGCAACCACTGAAAGCGGAACGACCTATAGAAGTAACGCTGTTACTTATAGTTACACTTATTAAACTACTGCAATTATAGAAAGCGTAATCTCCTATAGAAGTTACACTGTTGGGTATTGTGAATGATTTGTTTGTTTTACCTATTGCGTATCGAATTAAAGTTTTGCCGTCCTTACTATAAAGGTTACCGTCTATTGATTTATAAACGGTATTATTTTTATCAACATTTATGTTAGTTAAACTTTGATGACTATAAAACGTGTCATCTTCGATATAAATAACACTGTCAGGAATAGTTATACTTATTAAATTTCCGTAATCAATATCAGGTATATAAAGACCAGTAACCGATAAGCCATTTATTATAGAAGGAATAACGATTTCGGTGGGGTCAGCATAACCTACACCAACAACTGCACAAGTTTTATCCGATAATAGTTTGTATTGTAAACCTTCGCTGCAATATTCTTTTTTGCAGTGTTTGCAAACATAATTTTCGTATTCGTGGGTAAGTGCATCTATTTGTGCAAATTGTAAAATTGCATTACAAACTGTACATTCTTTATGCTTTAGTCCCGTTTTT
>CAZMOQ010000059.1:0-6197 GCA_964568155.1 uncultured Clostridia bacterium
TTGCCGTACGTCGGTTTTTCTTCTTCACGTTCGGGTTTTAATATCGGTTTTAATTCTTTTAAAAATCTCGATTCGGGCATATACGACCTGTCGCCGTATAAAAACCTGCTTTTCGAACGGGTAAGGTAAAGTCTATCCCTTGCCCTTGTGATGGCAACGTACATAAGTCTGCGTTCTTCTTCGAGTTCGTCGTTATCGGCAACCGCCCTTGATATCGGGAATATATTTTCTTCCAAAGCGCATACGAAAACGCACCTGAATTCAAGCCCCTTTACTGCGTGAATGGTCGCAATCGTAACGGCGTCGTCTTCCGCAATGTTATCCATATCCGACGAAAGAGTTACGGAATTTAAATAATCGGATAAGTTTGCGCCTTCGTTCGCCTTACAAAACTCGGTTATACTGTTATGCAATTCGTCAAGGTTCATTCGCTTACTCGTGCTTTCGTCGCTGTCCCCTTCGTACAAAAGTTTAAGTCCCGTCTTTTCAAGCACGCTTTCCGCTAAATCGGGCAGCGGAAGAGTTTCTTTATCTACTATAAGCGTCCTGATAAGTTCGGCAAATTCGTTTAATTTTGCTTTTGCGCCGCTGTTAAGGTCAAGCCTGTCGCACTCGAATACTGCGTCAAAAACGCTTAAACCGTACCTGTCGGCATACTCGGTAAGCGCATTTATGCTTTTATCACCTATACCCCGTTTCGGCACGTTTATTACCCTTAATACCGCTTCGTCGTCTAACGGATTATTTAATATTCTTAGGTACGCTAAAGCGTCTTTTATTTCCTTTCTCTCGTAAAACTTAAAGCCGCCGTAAATGCGGTAAGGTATGCCGTACTTGGTAAATTCTTGTTCGTACGCTCTCGAAACGGCGTTGACACGCATAAGCACGGCAAAATCGCTTGCCTTTAATTGCGGATAACGGCTCAGCATACTTTTTATTTGAACGGCTGCGTACATTGCTTCGTCGGTTTCGTCGCCTGCGATAAAAGTTTCTACCCTTGCGCCTTCGTCGTTATCCGTCCAAAGAGTTTTGTCGTTTCTTGTCGTATTATTCTTTATTATAAGGTTTGCAAGTTCAAGTATCTTTTTGGTTGAACGGTAATTCCTTTCAAGTTTAAAAGTCTTTGCGCCCGAAAACCTTTTGGAAAACTCTAGTATATTTTTTATTTCAGCCCCACGCCAACCGTAAATGCTTTGGTCGTCGTCACCTACTGCAAAAAGGTTGTTATGTACGGTAGACAGCAAGTTTATTACCATAAACTGAACTTTGTTGGTATCTTGGAACTCGTCCACGTGAATATATTTGAATCTATTTGCATAATAAGTTAAAGTTTCCTTATCGATAGATAAAAGTTCGTAAGTTTTTACAAGCAAATCGTCAAAATCGAGTGCGTTGGATTTTTTCAAATCTTCTTCGTACTTAGTAAAAACTTCGCAAATTTTATCGATATTGCGAACTTCGTTATTTTCAAGCAAATATTCTTCGGGTGTTTGCGCCTTGTTTTTTGCGTTCGATATATGGAACCTTACCTTTTTTGCAAAATCGTCGTCAAAATTCCGTTCCACGCAAATGCGTTTTATTACTTTTTGAGAATCGGCGTCGTCATAAATAGTAAAGTTAGAATTATACGCAGGGTTCAATCGTGAAATATTTTCACGCAAAATTCTTACGCACATACTGTGTATGGTGCATACCCACATTTCTTCGGTGCCGTCAATCATTCTGGAAAGACGTTCTTTCATTTCGTTTGCGGCTTTATTAGTGAAAGTAATAGCCAAAATGTTGCGTGGCTCAATGCCCTTGTCTTGCACCAAGTAGGCAATTCGGCTGGTAAGCACTCTCGTTTTTCCGCTACCTGCGCCCGCTATTACCAAAACGGGGCCTTCGGTTTCTTTTACGGGTTTAATTTGTTCTTCGTTTAACTTCGATAGTATATCCATATTTATATTTTAACATAAAACGATTTTGTTTTCAAGAAAACAAAGGGCAAATTTTTATTGATTTTAATCTTTCTTTGTGTTATTATTTTTTATATGGGAAAATACGAACTTAAAAACAAAAGAATAATACTTACGGGTGCGTCGAGCGGAATAGGCAAAGCGCTTACAATTACTTTAATCGAAAAATACGACTGCGTTGTAATAGGCATAGGCAGGAACGCACAAAAAATGGAAGAACTAAAAAATTCCTTATCTAAAAAAGGTAATTTTTATTACAAACTTTTTGACGTTTCTATACTTTCCGAATGGCAAAATTTCGCAAACGAACTTGAAAGTAATAACTTTTACCCCGATATACTTATAAACGACGCAGGCTATTTGCCGAAATTCGCAAAAACCGAAAATCACACCGTAAACGATGCGGAAAGAGTGATGCAGGTAAATTATTTTTCTTGCGTATATTCTTTTAACGCTTTGCTTCCCCTGCTAAAAAAATCTAATTCGCCTGCGGTTATAAACGTTTCAAGTTCGGCTGCGCTTGCGCCCGTAACGGGCACGGCGTATTATTCGGCGTCCAAAGCGGCTGTAAAAAGTTTTACGGAAGTTTTAACGCAGGATTATAAAAATTTTTACGTTGCAACGGTTATGCCGGGCTTTACAAAAACCGATATTTTTATAAACCAAAAATATGGCAAAGACGAAGATAAACTTATAAATAAATTGTGTTCTCCCGTTGAAAAAGCAGTTAAAAAATGCGTTAAAAAGTTAAAAAAACGAAAAAAACGCATAATTATAGGTTTTGACGCCAAACTAATGAACTTTTGTTACAAGATATTTCCGACTACAACCGCAAGTATAATTCGTTTGGTTTTGAAAAAAGCGAACTTGGAACTATTTAAAGACATATTTTAAAAAAAATAAAATTTATTTTTTAATTTAATTGACAAGCGTTAAAAATCGTGTATAATATATACAAAATTAAAAAGTTACTTTGGGCAGGGTGAAATTCCCGACCGGTGGTGATGTCCTTTTCGGAACAAGTCCAACAGCCCCAACAGCCGATACGGTGCGAATCCGTAACCGCCAGTTATTAGTCTGAATGGGAAAGTATTTTAAGTCTTACGCATTTTATGCGCAGGCTTGTTTTGCACATTCACTCCCCAAAGTATTTGAGGAGATTTTTTTATGAAAAACTTTTTTACAACTAAAAAAATTGCATTTTTGGCACTTTTTACCGCACTCATAATGGTTACAACCCTATTCGTTCAAATACCGAACCCCGTTGCGGGCTACACCAACTTGGGCGACACCTTCATTTTTATAGGTTCTGCGTTGTTCGGTCCGTTTTTTGCTTTGATATCGGGCGCAATCGGCAGTGCGCTTGCGGACGTATTACTAGGTTTTGCATCCTATGCCCCGTTTACTTTCGTAGTTAAAGGTCTTGAAGGTTTTTTATCGGGAATTTTAATAAAAGCGTTTATGAAAATCAAGTTGAACAAACACGTTGCGGTAATTTTTTCATTTATAATTGCCGCTATAGAAATGGTTTTCGGTTATTTTTTAACGAATAGCATTTTATACGGCGTTCCCGCAGGCGTTTCAAGTATAGTAAGCGACTGTTTCCAAGGCGGTTTAAGTGTAATTATCGCTTACGTTTTAACCTTTGCTTTATCTAAGATAAAATACTTAAACAAATATACCGATAACGCTTTGAAGGAAAACGACGAAAATGAAGATAGCGTTGATTAACGATATTTCAGGCTTTGGAAACTGCTCTTTAACAGCCGCAATAAGCGTGCTTTCCGCAATGGGACACGAAACTTTTCCCCTGCCTACCGCTGCGTTATCCAACCAAACGGGTTACGAACGCTACGCAATGAAAGACTTAACTTTTTTAACCGAAGATTTTTTATGCGAATGGGACGTATCTAACGAAAAAATAGACTGTGTGTATTCGGGGTTTTCCCCGTCAGCAAAAACGCCTATGAAAGCCGCCGAACTTGCAAAAAAACACAACGCAGCGTTTATTTTAGACCCCGTTTTGGGCGACGACGGAGAATTTTACAAATGTTTTGACGAAAGTTTTATTCCCGAATATAAAAGCACGATAAAGTTTGCCGACGTTATAACGCCAAACCTTACCGAACTTTGCTTTTTAACAAACACAAACTTTAAGGAAATATCTTCTTCAAAAAATATTTTGGGAAAAGTTTTTGAACTGATTGATTTATTAAACGCTAAAAACACGGTAGTTACTGGTATTTTTTTAGACGGATATTTAATAAACGTTTGCAAATTCGGCGAAAAAAGATTTCTACGTAAAACTAAAGCCTTAAAAAAGTCTTATTCGGGCACAGGCGACCTTTTCACTTCGGTCTTAACGGGTTGCTTGCTAAAAGGTTATTCCCCCGAAAAAGCAGTAAAAACCGCTAGCAAATTCGTTTATAAAAGCATAAAACACAGCGTAAAATTAGGTATCCCCGGCGAACACGGCACGCATTTTCAAAAATATTTGAAAACGATTTAAAAATATTTTAAAATCCGTTGCATAATATTTATTTTTATTGTAAAATAATATCGATAAAGAATTTTTGAATATTTATTCAAAATCGTGTCATTCTGAACCACGCTTACTTGACTGACTCACGAAGAATCTAAGTAACAACACTGAAACACTTTACAACATTCTTCCCCGTCATTTTGAGCCTTACTTACCTTAGCACACTACTTTGTCATACTGAGCAGGCTTGCAAAAGCCTGTCGAAGTATCTAAAAATATAAAAACCCTGTCATTCTGAGCCCTACTTACCTGACGGGCTCACGAAGAATCTAATCAATAAAAAAGCCTGCCCTGTTCGGTTGGAAAGATAAATTGCTCCACATGTAATAAAAAAGAAAGTTGTCGTCGGGTTATAAATAGAGAGCCTTTTAATTAAGGAGAATAGCAATAATTCGCACAACATTCGCCCTTGTAAAACGGGGTTATTATTTTCTTTCCGTCGGCAATGGCGGGTTATTTTTTAAACACCCTGCAAAAACGATTGCAAAAGCAAAAATATTGTGATACAATATTAAAGTTAAATAAAACAAGCGGCCTCATGGTCAAGCGGTTAAGACGCCGCCCTCTCACGGCGGAAACAGGGGTTCGATTCCCCTTGGGGCTACCAAAAACGGGCATTTTTGAGCAAAAAACGGCTTAAAAGTGCCTTTTTCTTTGTCTTTTTTCCTAAAAAATGTCACATTTTAATGTCAAAAATAGCCGTTTTTTAATGTCAAATACTGTCATTTTTTCAGTAATTTGCTGTCAATATTCAAACTTTTCCATTTCTTTAAGTAAAAATTCGTCCGAAAGGTCGGTATATGCATTACCGAGTGCACCAAGCGAATGCCCCATATATTCTTTTATTGCGTGTTCAGATATTCCGCATTCCTTGCAACGGCTGTAAAACGTCGTGCGCAAATCATAAAGTTTATGTCCTGGTAAAGTCTTTCTTATAAATTCCCGAAGATTGTCAACATTTATGTTTTCAAAAGTTTGTCCGTCAATGTACGGCGCAAGCATTTTTGAAATAGGTATTTTTTTGTATTCGATACGTTTATGCTTTCTTTTTGAATTTACTGCAATAATAAAATTACCGTCAATTTTAACCGTTGCCAACTCGTTGGGGCGCAAGCCCGTGTAAAGCATTACCATAAACGCAGGAAAAAGCGTTGAGCCCTTTAACGATGCTTTTAGCGTTTCTTCTTCGGCTTTGGTTAATGCCGAACCGTGTTCCGTTTCGTGTTTTTCGTGATACACTATATCAAGCGGATTGTGCGATATTATTCCGTGCTTTATGGCTGTTTTGAATATTACCGACATAAGACCGTGTACTTCGTCGGCAGTTTTACCCTTGCCTTGCTCCGTTAAACTGTCTAACAGTTTTTGACATTGTAATGCCGTTATTTTTTTAAGCGGCGTTTCCTTAAAATACGGAGCAAGGTTTTTATTGAATCGCAACGTATCCGCCGTATACGTTGACTGCGCAACTTTCTTTTTTCGGAAGTTTTCAAAGTAATACATAGCAAAAGCGGTAAACGTTATAGGTACACCGTTTATTTTTTCAACTTCGTTTCTCTTTTTCTTCGGCGTACCGTGTCGCAAATACATTTGCAGTTTTTGAACAACTTCATTCATAGTATGACCGTATACGTAAGTTTTTCCGTTTTTATCCGTTATATAACCTTGATACCGTCCGTCTTTTCTTGGCTTAGAGT
>CAZMOQ010000060.1:0-6166 GCA_964568155.1 uncultured Clostridia bacterium
AATTACCTTTTTATTTCAACTACGGTATAGCCTGCGGCGGTTATTGCCGATGTTATTTGCTCGTCGGTAACGCTTTCCGCTCCGCTTAAGTATGCGGCTTTCTTTTTTAAATTGATTTTTACGCTTACGCCGTCAAACACGTTAAGTGCGGTTTCTACCCTTGCGGCGCAGTGGTTACACATCATTCCTTCGATTTTTACTTCTACTTGTTTTTTCATTTCATATTCTCCTTTCGGTTTAAATAATTTTAATCTTAATGCATTGCTTACTACAAATATACTTGACAAACTCATACAAAGCGAGCCTATCATCGGGTTTAGCCGAATACCAAACGGTATATACAGCACCCCTGCTGCAAGCGGTATGCCGAGTGCATTATAAAAGAACGCCCAAAATAAATTTTGTTTTACCGTTCGCATAGCGGCGTTGCTTAAACTTATTGCGGTCGGGATTTCGGTTAAGCCGTTTTTCATTAAAACCACGTCCGCACTTTCGATTGCAATATCGGTGCCTGCGCCGATTGCTATGCCGACGTCGGCAACAGTCAAAGCAGGTGCGTCGTTTATTCCGTCCCCGACGAACGCAACCTTGCCTTCAGCCGTTAAATTTTTGATAACCGACGCTTTTTCTTCGGGCAAGACTTCGGCTATCGTTTGGTCTATGCCGACGAGTTCCGCAACGGCTTTGGCGGTGGCTTTATTATCCCCCGTCAGCATAACTATTTTCTTTCCCATAGATTTTAGTTGCTTAATTGCGTTTGCTGCGTCGGGTTTTATGCTATCCGCAACTGCGAACACTGCGACGATTTTTTCGCCGTCGGACATAAACACGGGGGTTTTGCCTTGATTTGCGTATTCGGTCGAACGGACTTCGTAATCGGCAATATCGGTTGAATAAGTTTTTATAAAATTCTTACTGCCTATATAGTAAGTTTTTCCGTCAACCGTGCCCGAAACGCCTTTTCCCGAATACGAAGTGAAATTTTGCACTTTCAAAGAATTGTTTTCCGAATAATTTGCTATTGCTTCGGCTAAAGGGTGTTCGCTTAAGTTTTCGATAGCGGCGGCTATTTGGGCATAACCGCCGTCGTTTGCGAAGTATGCGTCCACAACAGTGGGTTTGCCGACCGTTATAGTGCCCGTTTTGTCGAAAACAACGGTATCTACGCTACGCAAAGTTTCCAAAGCGTCGCCCGATTTTATAAGAATACCGTTTTCCGCACCCTTACCGGTTGCAACCATTATGGCGGCAGGCGTTGCCAAGCCGAGCGCACACGGGCAAGATATGACGAGAACGGAAACGCCCATATTGAAAGCGAGTTCGAAACCGCCGCCGCACGCAAGCCATATTATAAATGTTATTAAAGAAATGCACATTACTATCGGCACGAACACGCCTGCGACCTTATCCGCAAGTTTCGCAATGGGTGCTTTTGACGATGACGCTTCTTCGACGAAGGTTATTATTTTGCCTAAAGCGGTATCTTTGCCGACTTTTTGCACACATATTTTTATTGCGCCGTTTTTGTTGAGAGCGCCGCCCACAACTTTATCTCCGACCGATTTTTTTACGGGAACGCTTTCGCCCGTGATTAAGGATTCGTCTACGTAAGTTTCGCCTTCAACGACTATGCCGTCGGCACTGATTTTTTCGCCCGAACGAACCAAAACCGTATCGCCGATTTTTAATTCGCTTGCGGCAATGATTTTTTCGCCGTCGGCGGTTATAACCGACGCTACGTCGGGAGCAAGATTAACGAGTTTTGATATCGCAGCGGTAGTCTTTTTCTTGGATTTTTCTTCAAAATATTTACCCAGCGAAACAAACGCAAGTATCATCGCTGCCGATTCGAAGTACAGTTGGTGGCGGTATGCGTCAACGGTTGCGAAGTCCCCGTTTCTTAAGCCGACAGCCATTATAACCGTTGCAACCAAACCGTACGTTAACGATGCGGTTGCGCTTACTGCGATTAAACTGTCCATATTCGGCGAGAGCGTGAACAAACGCTTATATCCCGTTATAAAATATTTTCGGTTGATAATCAAAACGGGCAGTGTTATTATTAACTGTGCAACCGCAAAGCGCACGGCATTTTTCGTGCCTTTTAGAAAGGGAATTTCAGGGAGCCCCAGCATATGTCCCATACTTATATACATAAGAATGACTAATAGCACAAGCGAAGTTATTAAGCCGTAAAGTTTTTTATCGGGTTGGGGCTTTTCGCAAGATTCGTCCCATACCTTTGCTTTATACCCCGCTTTTTGCACTGCGGCTATTATAGTTTGATTATCGCAAGAACAATCGACCGTCATTTGCCCCGTCAATAAATTAACGCTACATTCGGTGACGCCGTCGACTGCATTTACCGCTTTTTCCACGTGTGCGACGCAGGCTGAACAAGTCATACCCGTCACTTTAAATTTTACTTTCATATATTTATTGTACACCTATTTTTTATTTTAGTCAATCTTAAATCGCTACCGTAAAAATCTAAAATCCGACACCGTCACGCTGAGCACTGCCCCGTAGACCTACTTACGAAGCGACTAAAACATTTAGATTCTTCGCTACGCCCAAGAATGACAGGAGAGTGATTTAGAATGACACGAAACAAACATTATTATTAAAAAATTCGCTAAAAGATTTTGCTTTAGCAAAAAATTTTAGTGAAAAAGGAGAAACCAACTATAAAGTCTTGTAATTTGGCTTTTACCAAATTACTGACATAAAGTTGCATTTCGACGTTGTCATACCGAGCAGGCTTGCACAGCCAAACCTTTTGTCATACCGAGCAGGCTTGCGGCGCAACGACTATCCCCCCCTGTCATACTGAGCAGGTTTGCGCCACCACACCTTTTGTCATACCGAGCAGGCTTGCGGCGCAACGACTATCCCCCCTGTCATTCTGAGCAGACTTGCGGCGCAACGACTATCCCCCCTGTCATTCTGAGCAGGCGAGCGTGCGAGCCTGTCGAAGAATCTATTTTTTTGAAAAAAATCTTTTATAATCCATAGTTTTATACTTTTTTACAACAAAAGGCAAGCCGAGCCTGCCTTCCGTTATGAAAAAATTTATTTGTTTGGAGTGTTTTTTTCTTTTTCGTTTTTCGGTACTTGCGAGTGTGAACAGCAAGTGCATTTACTGCAATCGCAACCGCAACTTGTTTTTCCTTTTTTTCTGTTTACAATCGACGTCACTACTACGCCGACAACCAACGCTACGCAAGCGATTACTATAATAATATCAACCGCATTCATAACCTTAAACCCCCGCTTTTACAGGGTGTTTCTTATTCCACTTATAAATAGCGTAACCTGCGATTACCGCTACGGCAACTACTATGAATGCCGTCCACCACCAAGAAAGAACAACGTAGGTTATCGTACCTGCAAGGTAAGAAGTTGCAATCCAGAACAAAAGAGTCCATTTGAACTTACCTTTTTCGGTTTCACCCTTTGCCGTTGCAACCGCTGCAAAGCAAGGAATTGTCGTCATATTGAATACGATAAACGCTACTAATGCCGCTGCCGATATACCGGTGTTAGCCATCATTATATGAACGTCCGCAGCGCCTTCAATAACATAATCCGGAATTAACGCACTGCTTGCAAATATAGCGGCGAGCGAACCGAACGTACCGATAACGTTTTCTTTTGCGATTAAGCCGGTAACAGCCGCTACCACGAATACCCAACCGAATTCATTAAGTTGACTACCGAAGCCAAGCGGTGTGAATATCGGTTGAACGAATTGACCGATTGATGCCAAAATCGAATCTTGTATATCGCACATTTGCCAGTTCCAACCGAAGTTAGACAAGAACCAAATTAAAATGGTCGATACCAAAATTATGGTAAACGCTTTCTTCACGAAGTGCTTGAATTTATCCCACAAGTGAACCATCAACGACTTGAAAGAAGGCTTATGGTATGCAGGGAGTTCCATTATAAACGGAGAAACTTCGCCACGCTGAGTGGTAGAACGCATAAGTATTATGGTAATTACCGCTACAGCCATACCTACGACGTACATTACAAAACTTATTATACTACCGTCGCCGAGTCCTGCCATATTTGCGACTACCGCAGCGACCGCCGTAAGTATAGGAAGTTTAGCGCCGCAAGAGAAGAAAGGTATCGTTCTTAAGGTCAAAGTTTTTTCTCTTTCGTCGGCAAGCGTTCTGGTATTCATCATTGCGGGAACGGAACAACCGAAGCCCATAATCATAGGAATAAATGCCCTGCCGCTTATACCGAATTTTCTGAAAATTCTATCGAGTATGAATGCTACACGTGCCATATACCCCGTATCTTCCAAAATAGAAATCAATAAAAGCAAGAATACTATTTGCGGAACGAACGAAAGCACGCTGTCAAGTCCTGCGAATATACCGTCGTTTACAAGTCCTACTACCCAAGCGGTGTCGGTAGCCCCTTCAAGCAATCCGCCCAGCCAACCGAACACGGTTGAAGTGATAAGCCCCATAAGGTTTTGCAGCATTACGCCCGGAGAGAACACTGCGCCGTCATAAATACAAGCGAGCAACTGAGTGCCGAAGTTATCCGCTAAGCCTAAATCTTCTAACGACGGGAGCGAGAATATGCTGCCCAAGTAGAACAAATCTTCCGAGAACGTAAGGTGGAATATTGCAAACAATATTACTAAGAATATAGGGATACCTGCCCACCTGTTGGTTATTACTTTATCCGCTTTATCCGATTTTGATAACTTAACACCTTTTTCGGTTTTAGTCATTACGGGCGAATAATTTTTGGATATGTATTTATATCTTGCGTCGGCAACCAACGCTTCGAAATCGGTACCGAATAAAGAATTTTCAAAAGTCTTTTTAAATTCGTCTACCATTTTCAAAGCAGCAGGGTGCATTTTTACTTCTATTTCGTCGTTTTCTACGAGTTTAATCGCATGGAACAACGGGTTATCTATACCTTGCCCTTCGAGTGCGATTTTTACGTCGCCGATAAGGTGCGAAAGTTCGCAATCCGCAAGTACGGATTTACCTTGCCTATGGGTTTTGCTAGTTTTGTAAGCGACATCCATAAGTTCGTATATACCCGTTTCTTTCAAAGCCGAAATTTTAACTACGGGAACGCCTAACCTTTTTTCAAGTTCTTTAGCGTCTATTTTGTCCCCGTGTTTTTCCAAAGCGTCCATCATATTCAGCGCAATTACTACGGGAACGTCCATTTCAAGAACTTGAGTCGTTAAATAAAGGTTACGTTCAAGGTTAGTAGCGTCTACGATATTGATTACGCAATCGGGTTTTTCGTCCAAAACGTAATTTCTTGAAACTACTTCTTCAGGGGTATACGGGGATAACGAATATATACCCGGTAAATCCACAATGGAAATAGGTTCGGCGCACTTTTTATAAGTGCCTTCTCTTTTATCGACCGTTACGCCCGGCCAGTTGCCGACGTGTGCGGTCGAACCCGTCAACGCATTAAAAAGCGTCGTTTTACCGCAGTTCGGGTTACCTGCAAGTGCAAATCTTTTCATACGTTCATACCTCCATATTTACGCAATCCGCTTCCGCTTTACGAAGCGTAAGTTCGTAACCCCTTATAGTGATTTCGATAGGGTCGCCAAGCGGCGCTTTTTTGCGAAGATATACGTCTGCGCCCGGAGTTACGCCCATATCGAAAAGCCTTCTTTTGATTCTCGATTCCCCGTCGACTTTAAGGATTTTACCCGCTTCGCCGATGGAAAATTCACTCAATTTTTTAACCATTACAATACTCCTTATATTATGATATCCAAATTTTCATTGAAAGATTGCCGTCAAGCGCAAGTCTTGAATTTTTTACCAAACAAATGCTGGTCTTTCCGCTTTTAGAAAGAACTTTGATTTCGGAATTAACGGTAAGCCCTATATCTTCCAAATGTCTTTTCGTTTCTTCGTCGGCGGTTATCCTTATTATTTTTAACGTTTCGCCTATCGGTGCTAATGCTATCGGCATATCTCTCTCCTTTGTTCGCATATGCGAACTCGCTTTTCTAAAAAACAGTTCGCATATGCGAACTTAGTTGTCTTAAATTTAGTTCGCATATGCGAACTTACGGTATCATTATAAATATAAAGGAAAACTTTGTCAAGCAATTTTTTTATATTTTTAAAACTTTTTTCAATAAAAATTTTACGCC
>CAZMOQ010000061.1:0-6127 GCA_964568155.1 uncultured Clostridia bacterium
TTTCTTTTATTATGTTTATCGCTTCGGTTCTGTTAGAAGCGTTTAGTTTTTCGTATATTCCGCTTATATAATTTCTTACCGTGCCTTCGCTTATTTCAAGCGCACCCGATATTTGCCTATTGTTAAAATTATCAAAAACCATAAGCGCTATTTCGATTTCCCTGTCCGACAACTTAAACGCATTTTTAAGTTTAATTTCCCTGTCGTTAGTAATCATTTTAACGGCTTCGGTTATTTTTTTAGCAATACCCGTAGGCAATATAAGTTCGCCTTTATATGCGTTTATCACTGCGTCGATAAGCCCCGTTGAGTTTATATCTTTAAGCAAATATCCGCTTGCGCCGTAATTTATTGCGCTAAGAATATATTCGCTGTCGTCAAAAGTCGTAAGTACCAAAACTTTTATTTCGGGATAACGGCTTTTTATCTCTCTCGTTGCGATAACGCCGTTCATAACGGGCATTCTTATATCCAACAAAACGACGTCGGGCTTGCACTTTTCAATCTTTTCAAGGCAATCTTCGCCGTTTAACGCTATCCCTACGACCGTTATTTCGGGCGAAGTTTCAAGCACCGTTTTTATTCCTTCGGCAAGCAACTGCTGGTCGTCGGTAACTAATACTTTTATCATACGTTTTCTCCCTTTATTAACTCGTCGGCAGGCAACACAATGCTTATTTCGAAGCCTTCGCCGACGGCGGACGTAATTTCGGTTTTTCCGCCGAATTTTTCCGCAGTTTCTTTCATCGTTTTAAGCCCGAAGCCGTACTCGATTTTATCCGTGCCGACTCCGTTATCCGAAAGCAAAAACTTTATTTTTCCGTCTACTTCTTTAAGTTCAAAGAAAAAAGCGGTGCTTTCGCCGTGTCTTATGCCGTTGTTAAGCCCTTCTTTAAAAGAACTATATAAAAAGAAGGCTTTTTCTTCGGAAATGTAAAAATCCGACGTCTTATATCTTATTTTTATGCCCGTACCGTCGGTAGTTTCGTTTATAGTCTTTTCGATACTCGCTTTAAGGTCGAAAACGGGATTTCCGCCCGATAAAACCCTAACCGATTTACGCAATTCTTCTAATGCGGTTACAGCCTGTAAATTAGCCGCTATTATCCTTTTTTTCGCTTCTTCGGGCCGTTCGTCTATCTTTAATTTAGCCGCTTCTGTTTGCATTATTATTGTGGTTATTGAATGTCCCGTCGTATCGTGTATTTGCTTCGCTATGCGGTTTCTTTCTTCGAGTGCGGTTACTTCTTCTACTTTTTCGTACGCCTTTTTAAGTTCCGCCTGACTTTTTTCCAGTTCGTGAAGATTTTTTTCTATCTCTTTATTTTTTCTTACGATAGTGGATAGCATATTCACAAGGGTAAACACCAGCGCAAATACCGAAAACTCGTTCACTATTTTAGCGGAAACCGCTCTCCAAGCGATTTCTCCGCTAAAAATATACGAAGAAATTATCAAACTCGCCGAATACGAAAAGTAAGACAGTATCGCAAAAATCAAATTGTTTTTCGTGCTGTTATTCATATAAAATTCGATGAGTATTATAGAATACACGGTAGATAAAAAATCGGTGGCGAAAAACGTGCTGAACCAAAGCAACAGCAAATATTCAAGCACGTACAAAAGCACCTTTACGATTGTTTTTCGTCCGAAAAACGAATTGTATACGAATATCCCGAACAAAATTCCCGAAAAGGTAAGCGATACGAACCAAAGTTTACCCGAATATGCGGTTATAAAGCCCAAAACCAGCAACAAAAGCACGCTGCAAATAAACTTCGTTAAGTATGTTGCGCCGTACTTTTTATACGCTTTTACAAATTGATTAATCAGCATTTATAAGTTTAATAGAATAATCCAAACGGCGTAGCGTTTCTTCTTTGCCCAAAAGTTCGGCGATTTCCATAACGCCGCCGGGCGTGCTTTCTTTACCGCTTATCGCAACCCTTACGCACCAAAAAACTTGTCCGTTTTTAACGCCTAGTTCGCTTACCAACTTCATCATTGCGTCGTGTACGCTGTCGAAGGTAAATTCTTTAAGGTCGGCTATCGCTTGCCTTGCAAGGGGAAGAACTTTTTTTGCGACTTCTATATCGGTTTTCATCTTCTTGTGCGTATACATTGCAGTATCGTACTCGCCAAATTCTTCCAAAAAGTTTATTTTATCGGGAATTTCCGAAAAAATTTCTATTCTTGTTTTAAGTAAATTTGCTATTTTTAGCATATCGTACTTGCCGTATACTTTGCTTTGTTTTAAGAACGGTTCGGCACGGCGAACGAATTCTTCGTCGGTCATTTCCTTAATATATTCGCCCGATAACCAACGGCATTTAACTTCGTCGAAAATAGAAGGGGACTTGGATATGCCGTCTAAAGAGAATTTTTCCTTAAGTTCTTCAAGGCTCATCTTTTCGACGTTTTCCTTAGGACTCCAACCAAGCAACGCTATGTAATTAACAATGGCTTCTTTCACGTAACCCTTTTCGACGAAATCGGCATAACTTGCGTCGCCGTTACGCTTTGAAAGTTTATGTTGTGCGTCTTTCATAATGGGGGGCAAGTGCAAATACACAGGTCTTTCCCAACCGAAAGCGTCGTACATAAGATTGTATTTGGGGGTAGAAGAAAGATATTCGCTACCCCTTATAACGTGAGTAATGCCCATTAAATGGTCGTCTATTACGTTAGCAAAATTATAGGTAGGCATACCGTCGCTCTTTAACAAAATACCGTCCTCGATATCTTTGTAATCTACGTTTATATCCCCGTAAACCAAGTCGTGATAACTTCCCGTGCCTTCGGTAGGTACGTTTTGGCGAATAACGTAGGGAACGCCGCTCGCTATTTTTTGTGCGATTTCTTCTTTGGAAAGGCTTAGGCAATGCTTGTCGTAACGGCAGTTACCGTTTTCGTCCTTAAGGGATTCTATTCTTTCCTTATCGCAAAAACAGTAATACGCACCGCCGAGTTCTACCAACTTTTCGGCGTATTCCTTATAAATGCTTTTTCTTTCGCTTTGAACGTAGGGACCGTAATCGCCGCCTATATCGGGACCTTCGTCATACATAATGCCAGAATCCCTAAGCGTGTCGTAAATAATTTCAACGCTGCCTTCAACGTAACGCTGAGTATCGGTGTCTTCTATACGCAAAATAAAATCGCCGTCGTATTTTTTAGCGTACAAATAACCGTAAAGGGCGGTACGAAGTCCGCCGATATGAAGATAGCCCGTCGGGCTGGGTGCAAATCTTGTTCTAACTTTTGCCATTTATAACTCCTTTCTTATGTTTTCAAGCAAATTCGACAGCCTGTCCGAAAAATGATAACTGAAAGCGTCGTCCTTTCCCACTATAATGTGGTCGTACAAGGTTACCGAATGTACCCTAAGCATAATTGCAATTTTTTTCGTTGTTAAATCGTCCGTAAAAGACGGACTTATATCGCCGCTGGGGTGATTGTGCGCCAAAACGGCGCTGTCGGCATTTAAAGCCGAAACGGCTTTGGCAAATTCTTTCACGTCGAAACTTATTTCGTCGTAAGAACCGCCGTCGTATTCCAAAACGCCTTTTACAAATTGATTTTTATCCAAAAGATAAAGCAAAAACTTTTCGTTTACTTCGTCCTTAAAGGCTTCTATAAGTTTAGGCTTCATTTTGCAAAAAATAAATTTTTCTCTTTTGGGTTTGTCTTTATAAATGCGTTTTATAAGTTGCCCCATAACTTTTATGTGCGCAACTGCCGACGGACCTATTCCGTCGATTGAAAGCAATAATTCGTTTTCGGCGTTAAACACTCCGCTTAGCGAACCGCAAACTCTCAACAGTTTATGAGCGAGTTCGTTTACGTCCTTTCTCGGAATTGCCGAATACAAAACTATTTCCATAATTTCGTGGTCGCTAAAACCGTCGGGATTGCTTAAAAAACGCTCAATCATACGCTTTCTGTGTCCCTGATGCAAATTTAATTCGTCCATAACTATAATTTTAACATATTTTACGTAAAAATCAATAAAATATTTTGCATTTTTTTCAAAAATTGTCTACAATAGTAATATAAAATAAAAAACACTTGTAAAGAAGGCATAAAAATGATAGAAAAACAAAAATTTTTAGCAAACCTTGCTACTCTTATTTCTTATAAAAGCAAACTTTCTTCGCCCGAACCTAACGCACCGTTCGGCTTAGAAACCAAAAAGGCGTTGGATTTCTTCTTATCGGTCGCAAAAGAAATGGGTTTTGAAACCATAAATCACGACGGCTACATAGGCGAAGTAATTTACGGCGAAGGCGAGGACTTCGGCATCATCGGTCATCTTGACGTCGTTCCCGAAGGCACGGGGTGGGATAGCGAACCTTATACTTTAACCGAGCGTGACGGCAAACTTTACGCAAGGGGTATTTTAGACGATAAAGCGCCGACGCTTATTTGCCTTTACGCTCTATACGCATTAAAAAAGGAAGGCGTAAAATTCAATAAAAAAATACGTTTCTTTGCAGGTTGCAACGAAGAATCGGGTTGGAAGGACGTTGAATATTATTTAAGCAAGGGCAATAAATTCCCCGAATGGGGCTTTTCGCCCGACGGGGATTTCCCCGTAGTTTACGCCGAAAAAGGTCCGAACGCAATTACCTTCGAATATCCGTATAACGGCAAGTTTTCGGGCTTTAAAGGTGGCTCTGTAGTAAACGCCGTATGCGATTATGCCGAAGTAAGCGGCGTTATAGACGAAACTTTGCTTAAAAAACACGGCTTAACGCATAACGGAAACTTAATTATAAGTAAGGGTAAGGCGGCGCACGGTTCTATGCCCGAACTCGGCAAAAACGCAATATTGCCGATTTTGGAATATATGCTAGATTTGGGCGAAAACGTTTCTCCGCTTATAGATTATTTGTTTAAAGACGTTTTGGGTATTACCAAGATAGGCAACGAAACGGGGCACGCAACGCTCAGCCCCGACCTTGTAAAGCAAGAAAACGGAAAAATAATAATAACCGCCGATTTCAGAGTACCTGCAAAAATGCTTGCCGAAGATTTCTTCGGGTATTTCGATAAAACGGGTATAGCGTATACGTTCAAAAAAAGTCGTAACCCCCATTACGTGCCTAAAGATTCCGCAGTTATCCAAAAACTTTTAAACGCTTATAACAAAGTTACGGGGCAAAACGCAACGCCCATAAGCCAGTGCGGCGCAACGTTCGCTTCAACGTTCAAGTACGGAACGGCTTTCGGTCCTGAATTTCCGAACGTAAAAGCGACTATACACGAACCTAACGAATATATGTTAGTTGAAGATATAGAAAAACTTTATTCTATATATTACGAAGGAATAAAATCAATAGTGGAAGAAAAATAATATGAAATTTGACGTTAAATTAGTTGGAAAAATAGGTTCTATGGCACTCATAGACAAGCAAGCAGGCATACCCGATTACACAAGAATAGCAAGGCTTTCCGCCGAACTTAAACCGGGATATATTTGGGTAACCAGCGGCGCAACCGAAATAGGCAGGCTGGATTATATAAAACGGCACGGAAAAGAACTTGACGGTTTAATGGAAGAAGTCAAAGCCGACTACGCCGCCGAAGGTCAATCTATACTTATGTCAACTTATAGGCAGTATATAGACCCTAATTATTCCATAAGGCAGGTTTTAGTCGAGCATCAACACTTCAACAACCCCGAAAAGAGAGAATTTTTAAAGTCATTGCTCCTTCGTGCGGCAAAGCAAAACGCAATTCCCATAATAAATTATAACGACGCCGTGTGCGCCGAAGAAAACCGTAAAATGGAAATTCAAGCCCTGCACGAAAATAACGAAAAAGTTGTTGAATGTGTAGATAACGACGAAACCGCAACACAAATCGCTTGCTTGGTTCACGCCGAAACCCTGCTTATACTTACGGGTACCGACGGAATATATAAAGAAAGCGAACTTATAACCGAAATAAGCGGCGCTAATATGGAAGAAGTTATAAACAATATAGATTATTATAAAGGTTTTTGCGTGGGTGCGTCAAGGGTAGGCGCAAACGGCGCAAAAGCAAAACTAGAATATGTAAAAGACGCAGTAAAACAAGGGACTAAAGTTATAATAGCAAACGCAAAATATTCGCTTAAAGATAT